>NZ_VZZR01000100.1:0-63364 GCF_009650555.1 Pseudomonas sp. EMN2 | reverse complement strand
CCAGGGCAAGGCGCTGTTGGAGTTGCTGGCCACATAGGCGACCGAGAAGTTGTCGGTCATGAAGGCGTGGGTCAGGCATGTGAAGGCAAAGGCGAGGAAGGCAAACTGCCCCCAGGCCGCCGGGCGCGCCAGGCTCATCCACAGGCTGTCGCCGCGCCAGGCGCCGAGCAGCGGCACGCTGGCCTGCGCACAGGCGAAGCAGATGGCCAGGGTCATCGACAGCTGGCCCAGTTCCGGGATCACCAGGGCGGCGAAGTTGCTCACGGGTGCTCCGCTGCCTTCGCAGCAGCGCTGTAGCGCTGCTCACGCTCGAGCATGGTGTACTTCGGCGCTTCGCTCCAGCGTTGCAGCTCGGGGCTGAACCACCAGGCAAGGATGAATGCGGACACCATGAGGGTCATGGCGATAACCATTGCGGCGAACATGGGTTATTCCTTTTCCGAAGGTTGGTAGAGGGAGCGCAGGTAGGCCACCACGGCACTTTGCTGCTCATCGGAAAACATCAGCTTCCAGGGCGGCATGGCCGTGCCGGGGACTCCGTTGCGCAGGATGTTCAGCAGGTAGTCCGGGTTGCCTTGCTTGGCCTGGAAGTTGGTGGGGCGCGGTGACAGGCCCCTGGCAGCCGGGCCATCGCCTTTGCCGCCAATGCCATGGCAACTGGCGCAGTTGCTCTCGAACAGCGACTTGCCCAATGCCACCTCGGCTGGTGCGGCCGGTGCGATCTTCGGCACGTGCAGGCTTTGCACGTAGACGGCCAGTGCCGCCAGGGTCGAACTGTCCAGGTCACGCCAGGCGGGCATGGAGGTCGCGGGCCGGCCATTCCACAGCACATCCGCCAGCCGCTCCGTGGTGAAGGCCGCGTCGCGCAGGTTGGCCGGACGTGGCAGCAGCGACGCCGCCGCCGGGCCATCACCGGCCCCCTGTGCGCCGTGGCAGCTCGCGCAGTTCAGGGCATACGCGGCGGGGCCCCGGCGCAGGGCAAGCGCCAGGTCACGGCTGTTTTGCGGCATGACCAGCCCGGGCACCGGGCCGTCCAGCTGAGGCGTCGCGGCGATCGGGCTCTGGCGGGGGTCGAGCGCGGCATCCGTGCCTTCGGGCATCGTGCTGCCACTTGCGGGCTGCTCGACGCCGCCTTGATCATCGTACCCCGACACCTTCCGCGCCCTGCCGAGCGTTTGCAGGTAGGCCACCAGGTCCATGCCCTCCGACGTCGGCTTGTCGGCAGCGCCTTCGAACAGCCATGGATACCCCGGCATCACCGAGTCACTCACCGTGTAGCGCGGGTTGTACAGATGGGTCAGTTGCCAGTCGTTGGTGCGCACGCCGGTTTCACGGGCCAGGTCCGGGCCGATACGGCGGGTACCCCAGAGTTGCGGGTAATCGAACTTGGTCTCCCAGGCCTCGGTGGGCATACCCCAGCGCGCGACGTCCTGGTCGATGAAGCGCACCTGCTGGGTATGGCAGTAGCCACAGCCCTCGCGGCCGTATACCGCACGGCCGCGCTCTTCCTGGGCGGTGTAGTCGGGCATGTTGGCCGGGGCGCGGGCATCGATGTTCTTCTGCAGTTCCTTGCCCGGCAGGATGCCCAGCAGCATGAACGACAGCAGGAAGAAACCGATGCCGGCGACGAAGATGATGAGGTACGCGCTGTTGAACAGACGATGTTTGACGATCGTTTGCATCGTTAGGCTCCAGCGAAGGCAGGTTGGGTGGCGGCCGCCGCCTGGGCTGCCGGCACTTTATTGAGCGGGCCAGTGGTCAGGCCCAGGTAGAACGCGATGAAGCCCAGCAGCAGTGGCACGCCGCTCAGGTCGCGGATCCACCAGTAGGTCAGCGAAGCGCGCACCGAATCCATCCACGGCGCCGGGCTTTGCCAGAGGTGTGCCTGCACCAGGCCACCGGCGGTCAAGGTGATGAACATCAGCAACAGGCCCGTGGTGATCAACCAATAGGCCCAGTTCACGGCCGCAGCGTTGTAGCGGGCATTCGGCATGCGTTGCCAGGCATGGGCGATGCCGCCGGCGGCGACAAAGGTGGCGAAGCCGAGCATGGCCAGGTGGGAGTGGGCGATCACCCAGTCGCTGAAGTGAGTGAGCTTGTTCACCGGCATCAGCGACTGCAACGCGCCTTGCAGACTGACGATCAGGTACATCACGATGCCGGTCCAGACGAACCGCAGCGGCACGTCGCTGGCAACGGTCGCCGACTGTCCACGCAACGACATGAGCTGGTTGAACACCACCAGGATCACGTCCATGCCCAGGTACACCGAGGCGATGATCGCGGCCTTCTGCGCGTCCATCGGAATGGCCGAGTACACGTAGTGGTGGGTGCCGTTGAGGGGATAGAAGAAGAACAGGAACCAGAAGCCGATCATCGACAGGAAGTGGCTGTAGATGGGCCGGTTGGTGGCGGCCGGGATGATGTAGTACGCGATCGCCAGCACGAAGGGGGTAACGAACAGCCCGACGGCGTCGTGAATCCACAAGCCGCTAAAGGCCGCGCCTTGTGCGCCCGGCAAAAACACCGGGACGAAGTTGCCGACCGGGTAGGCCAGCAGGCTGAAGACCGCGCCGCCAATCAGGTACCAGGCGGAAATGTACAGGCCGCCCTGTTGGCGCTTGAGCAGGAACGGTCCGGCGAACTGGGCGCAGACCAGCAGCAGGCCGACCAGCACCAGCAGGTCGATGGCCATCGGGAACTCGGCCCATTCGATCGACTGGATGGCCAGCCACGGGTTGTCCAGGCCCAGGGATACCAGCACCCAGCCGGGCAGCAGCACGCCCAGGTTCCACAGGAAGAAGATCGCCCAGCCCAGTTTTCGGCTGAGCACCGGGCGATCGGCCAGGCGCGGCACCATGTGGTAGCAACAGGCGAGAAAGGCGTTGCCCAGCCAGCCGAAGAAGATGCCCTGGGTGTGGTCGTAGCGCAGGCGGCCCCAGGTCAGCGCTGCCTGGCTGCCCAGCAGGTCGGGCAGGTTCAGTTTCAACGCCACCAGCAGCCCCGCCACACCGGACAGGAACAGAGTGATGACCGCAGCCAGGGCATGGGCCCTGATCAGGTCGTAGTCGATGCGTACAAGGGGCGCAAGTGGAGCGGAGGGGGTTGTACCCGCAGCCGGGTTATTCATTGTTCGATTCCTTGGTTGCAGGCGGGAGGGAGCGTTCGAGTACCCAGGCCGCAGCTCCGGCGGCTTCCTCTTCACTGAGCCGAATGTTCGTCGGGCCCGGGGCGTAGCCGTCCCAACCGGGGTTGGGGTGGGCGAGGGCGGCGATCAGCACCGCCAGCGCATCGGCATTCAGCGGCTGGGTGCCGATGACCGACTTGTAACGCTCGCCAATGGCGGTCCACGACGGGGCGACGAGGCGCTGGGTCAGGTCGTGGCAACCCGCGCACTGCTGCTGGATCACCACGGCGCCGGTATCGATCAGCGCCGCAGCCTGCGCGGTGTCGACCACGGCAGTGATTTGCGCGGGCGGCGTGTCGCCACGGCGGGTGATGTCCGCCGTGGCCTGGGTGCGGATGACCGTCCAGCTGATCAGCGTGCCCAGTGCCAGCACGCCGATCGTCATGCCGAGCGCGGCGCGGGAGACACCATGGTTCGAGGTATCGGGAGTGGGGTCGCTCATGGTGTTTCCTTGCCATTGAAGAACATCAGGTAGTCGATGATTGGCTCCACGGCCGCCTCCGGAATCGGCGCACCGTACTCGCCGCGCATCTTGGCCACCTCGGCTGTCCAGGTCGCCCGGGTGAACGGCGGCTGGTGGGTGATGAAACGGGGGGAGTGGCACATGGTGCAGAAGCCCATGAACTGGTTGCGGCCAGGGCCCTCGGGCAGGTAGGGCTCATCGGCGGGTACCGTGACCGTGTGCACGGGTGGGCCGAAATCGATGGGTGCGCCGTCTTTCCCCCAGGCCGCCGTGGTGGTGAGTGCAAGGGCGCAGAGCAGAAGTGAGAAACGCGAAGTGCTGTTCATATCAGATCACCATGCCCGTGGTGTGCTCGATCACCCGGCGGGCCAGCCCGCCGCGGTTCCACTGGCTGGTCAGCTGCCCTTCGCCGGCACGGTTGGTGGCGCGTACCTTGAGTGTGTAGCGACCCTTCTGGGTGGGGGTCCAGGGCAAGCGCCAGCGCCTCCACGAGAACCGGCCGATTTCCGGGTCGAGTTGCGCGTCGGTCCAACTGCGGCCACCGTCCACGGACACCTCGACCCGCGCGATTCCGTCGCCGCCGTCGTTGGCCAGGCCTTCGAGCATGTAGGGGTGGTTGGCTAGCAGGGCCTCCTCGGGCTCTGGCCGAACGAAGATCGAGTGGGTGGCGAAGCGGTTGATCGGTACTGTCCTTGGCGCAAGCTTGCCGGGCTCCTCGGTGATCTCGGGGTTGTCGGGAATGCGGTAGGCCTCGTCCATCCAGATGTTGCTCAGGCGCGTGTCCAGCACCTCGATGTGCGCCAGGGACTTGATCCAGTAGGTGGCGTACCAGCCCGGCACCACAAGGCGCAGCGGGAAGCCGTTGAGCATGGGCAACGCCGCCCCGTTCATCGCATAGGCGACCATGACGTCGCCGGCATTGGCGTGGTCGAACTTCAGCGACTTGACGATCTTCGGCAGGCCCGGCATCGGCGATTCGTCCAGGCCCGAGAAGGCCACTTCCACCGCACCGGCCTTGGCCCCGGCGCGGTCAAGCAGGTCCTTCAGGCGAACGCCCGTCCACTGGGCGTTGCCCATGCCGCCGAATTGCCATTGCA
This sequence comes from Pseudomonas sp. EMN2, assembly GCF_009650555.1. Taxonomy (NCBI): domain Bacteria; kingdom Pseudomonadati; phylum Pseudomonadota; class Gammaproteobacteria; order Pseudomonadales; family Pseudomonadaceae; genus Pseudomonas; species Pseudomonas sp. EMN2. The sequence goes on along the minus strand of NZ_VZZR01000100.1, from coordinate 58,617 downwards.
AGCCGGCAGGGGTGGGGCCGGTGAAAAAGCTGCGGCCATTGCCCGAGCACTGGTTCATGGCGACCAGGGTCACCGGCTCGAACTCATTGACCAGGTCCTGCAGGGAAAAGGCCTGGGGGCGTGCAACCTGGCCATCGAGGCGCAGGCGGAAGGTGCGGGTATCGACGTAGGTCGGGTAACCGGACAAGTGCCAGCGCACGAAGAACGCTTCGTTGGGCGTGAGGTCTTGGCGGAAGTAGTGCAGCGGGGTTTCCAGTTGCGGCGGGCGGTCGGCCAGCTGGATGAGGCTGGCTTTTTCCGGCAGGCGCACCAGGCGCCGGTCGGTCGACGTCGTTTCGCTCAGCGAGGCAGCGATCAGGTCGCTGCCGGCGAACGAAGTACGCGGCAACAGGCTTGCCAGGCTCACCGTGGACGTCAGCCCCAGCAGCCGGCGACGGTTCAGCTTCCAGAAGTTGTCATTACCGTTCATTTTTCATCACCTCGTGGTGGGTTTTCTGTGAGCTGCGCAAGGGGCTGGACCGCGGGGTTGGCCTCGGGCGTGCACACCAATCGATAACGCTCGTAGTTCAGGGCCGGGTCGGCCTCGGGCAGGGAGTAGGTGGCCGAGCACTGCTGCTTGCCCCACTTGATTGACAAGGTGCCCTGGGTTTTCTCGAGCAGCGTCAGGGCTTTGCCATTGGGGTCGGAAATGGCCAGTTGCTTGCCGCTGGCGTCTTCCACGGCCGCGCCGAAGGGGATGGGGTTGTGCTGTGCATCGAACAGCTCGAACTCCACCCGGCGCCCGCTCTTGGCGCTGTAGCGGGCCAGTACGACGGCGCCGCGACGGGGCACCAGTTGCTGGGTGGCGTTGTCGATTTCGATATCGCCCCCCAGCTCGCGGGTGTCCAGGCTGATCCAGTTGATGCGGTAGGGCTGCGCGTTGGGAATCACCGCGAAACCGTTGCGTCCGGTCTCCACGCCGCTGTAGCTGCTGATCCGCGCGCCGCTGACACCCGGCACCTCGGCCAGGGCAAAGGTCTCGCCCACGGGCTGGCCGAGGTTGATCCCGCCTGCGTGCGCCACCACCGAACCTGCAACGTTCAGATTCTGCGTGTCGTAGTCGCGGCCCAGGCTGTAGCCCAGGTTGATGTCCGCCACAGCGGTGCGGAAACTGAGGTTGGCCGAGCCCGAGCTGCCACTGGTGCTGCTGTTGCCGGCCTGGATCGAATACGAGGTGTCGCTGGTGGGCGAAATGTAGCCATTGATGCCCACCTGCGTGCTGTCGCTGTCCTTGTTTGTGTTGGTGGTGACAAACGCACGGGGTGCCCGTGCCTGGCTGCCGAGCGGGAACGACACGGACAGGTTGAACTGGGTGTCCTTGCTCGGCATGCCGCTGTAGTTGAAGTCTTCGCTGCGGGTAACGTCCAGGCTGTAGCTGACATCCCCCCAGCTGTTGGCATAACCGGCGGAAAAGCTGCGGTTGCCGCCCTGGCGCCAGTAACGCTGGTCGCTCGCGTTGAGGTAGAGGCTGCCCCAGCCGCGATCGCGGCCCAGGCTCTGGTAAATGGTGAGATCGGTGCGGGTCTTGGAGTAGCCCGTGCGCCGGGTCAGGCCTTCGCTCTGGTCCTGAACGTGATCGGTCAGGGTGCGGTAGCCTTCGGTGGAGTAGCGGTGGGCCGCCAGGGTGAAGCTGGTGTCAGTGCCGCTGAAGGTCTTGGCATACAGGGCGCGCACGCTATCACCCTGGGTGGTCTGGCCCTGGATCTGGCTGGAGGAATGGGTGACGTCGAGCGAAACCGCACCAATCAGGGTATTGCGACCGAAGCCCACGGCCATCGCCTTGTAATCGTCGCTGGTCTGCAGGCCGAGAATGCCGGTCAGATTGCTGCCCAGGCCGTAGGCCAGTGTGGCGCTGAGCATCTGCGGTTCGGCCAGGCCCTCGGTGTTGCTGCTGTAGCGACCCGCCGAGAGGCTGTATTTCAACTGGCCCTCGCGGACCATGATCGGCAGGCTGGAGAACGCCTGCCTGCTTACCCGGCGCTGGCCATCGGCTTCGATGATGGTGATCTGCAGGTCACCGTTGGAGCCGCTGGGGTAGATGTCGCTGATCTCGAACGGGCCTGGCGCCACGGTGGTGGAGTAGAGCAGGTAGTCGTTCTGGCGCACCTCCACGGTCGCATTGGATTGCGCCACGCCGCGAATGACGGGCGCGTAGCCACGCTCGCTGTCCGCCCGCATACCCTCGTCGGAAGCCAGTTTCAGGCCGCGATAGCGCACGCTGTCGAACAGGTCGCTGTCGGTGAAGATGTCACCGGCGCTGAACTGCCCCTTGAGCGGGGTGACATCGTGCTGCAGGAAGCTGCGGTTGCTCTTGAAGGTGCTCGGCCGGCCAGTACCGTTGCTGAGGTTGGACTCGTTGCGCAACCGCCAGCCGCCCAGGTTGATGCCGTTGCGCAAACCGAGGTTGTTGTTGTAGCGGGTGTAGCCATTGCTGGCGTTGCGGCTGTCGTTGAGCTGGTAGTTGATGAACGCCGCAGGCACGCCCGCATCCCAGAGTTGCGGGTCCACGTAGCCACGCATCCCGCGCTGCATCGCCACTTGCGGCACGCTCGCCTTCAGCCGCAGGCGCGCGGCGTCGTAGCGCACGCTGGCCTGGTCGATGAGGGCGCCGAGGTCGTAGCATGCCTGGGGCGCCTCGGGGTCGAGCTTGCCCTGCGCGCGCAACTTGCCCATGTCGATGCCCAGTTGCGTGAGCAACTCCAGGCTCAGGCAAGGGTCGACCCGCCCGGTGGACGGGTTCTGGCTGAAGGTAATGTCACGGCGGCCGATCAGCGCGTCATTGCTGTACAGGTCGACCCGGTAGGTGCCGGGCAGGACACTGTTTTCGGCGAGCAGAAGTTGCACATCCACATCGCCGCGCACACCTTGCATAAAGTGGGTGTTGAAGGCGACCGGTATTGGTTTTTCCGCGGCCATGGATAAACTTGCCGGCGCAGCGAGTATGGCCATGTACAGTGCATTCAGTTGCAACAAGCCGGTATAGCGAACAGGCAGGTGCGTGCGCGCCTCTTTTACAGGGCTATTGAAAGTGAACGGCATGTAAAGGCCTATAGCATGAACACTTGCCAGGAAGTGCCATGGTTATCAATCTGCTAGTTAGTGTCAGGTGCGTGTTCGGTCTTGGCGGGGTTTCGCTGTTGTGTCAACGGCCCACTGTTACTTGGTGCTGGTTTTGTGCGCCGTAATCATTGATGCTGTCGAAGGTCAGTTGCACTGAAGAGGTGCCGTCGAACTGCTTGACCTTGAACACTTTGGTTTCGCCCGGTGCGATCATGCTCGAGTCGGCTGCCAGTGTTTTCTGCCCACCGGCCTTGAGCGTTACATCGCCCATCGAAACGTGAAACAGGCTGGGGTTGCGGACTGTCAATACACCCCCGGCGCCTTCCTGGGACCAGCGCCACTGCAATTGCGATGGCGCCGCCAACGGGTCGCCTTGCAACTGCGCGGGGCGGAAGAACACCTTGATGCGCTGGCGCACGGCCAGTTGCAAGGTATTGGCCGCGGCACTCGCCTGCGGGATCTCCTGCACGTTCAGCCAGACCACCGACTCTTTGTCCGTAGGCAGGCCCTTGCCTTCGTACAGGATGCGCAATAGTTGCTGCTCCTTGGGCAAGACCTTGGCCAGTGGTGGTGTGACGGCAAACGGGGCGGCTTGTGTAGTGCCCTCGCCACTGTCGATCCACGACTGCACCAGTACGTCCTGGCTGCCATTGCGCACCGTGACGTTGGCCTCCTTATGGGTTCCGTCGAAAACGACCCGTGTCGCACTCAGGGAAATGCTGGCGCTGGCCTGGGCAGCCAGCAGCATGCCCAGTAACCCCAGGCAGGCGGGAATGGAACGACGCAACATGCGAATGCCCTTGAAAGAAAGCGAAGGGCAAGGCCCGAAGGCCTTGCGCGGGATGGACCCTCTGAAGACTTACTCGTATTCGAGGATGAACGGCAAGGTGGCGTCGCCGCGACCGGCCGTGGCGGTGCCTTCGGCACCGGTGGTGACGTAGGCGGCGGAGAAACTGAGGGTGGTTTCGCCGCCGTCGCCGACTTTCTTCATGGCGCTTTCCAGCCTGGCGGTGGACTTGGAACTCAGGTCGATGAGCGCGCCGTTGGCGTCAAGCAGGGCGATACCGACGTTGGTGGCGGTGCCGTTGCCGCTATTGAGCGCCAGCACTTTCTTGCCGGGTACCAGGCCGGAGCCACCGCTGTTGGCGTCGAAGACCATGGCGACCTTGGTGCCGGTGTTGCAGTTGACGTTCAGGTTGAAGTCCTGGCCGCTGACACGTCCCGAGGTCGGGTTTTCGGCAGTGCCCATGTCCTTGATTGCGATGTCGCCCATGTCCATGGCGATAATCCGATCCTTGTCGGAACCGTCGATGGTGCAGGCGTCATTGTTGATGGTGCCGGTGAAGCTGATCTTGCCACTGCCACCTTGAACAGGTTTTGGAGCGGGTGGCGGTTCTTCTGCGAATGCATGCCCGATCGAAACAATCAGCGCCATTGCGAGTGCAGTTTTTTTCACAGTATTACCCTATGTTGGTTCATAAGAAGTCCGACAAAATGCCAAGCCAAGATAAGGGGGTGGGCGTGGCGTTTGAATCAGACGATTCTTATTGGCCAGGGCTGATATGCCGCTGTGGCATCAGTTGAATATGCTGCGGTCTCGACAGTAGTTGAGCAAGTCTTGGTCGCTGGTTACTTCAAGTTTGCGCATGGCGGATATTTTTTGTCCGCTGATGGTTTTAACACTTCTGTTCTGGCTTTGCGCGATATCACTGACGCTGGCGCCGGAAACGAAAAGCCGCAGTATTTCAAATTCCTTTGGCGACAAACTTTGCAAGCGTTCATCCAGCGCCGTATTGGTATTTACCACCGAATGTTTAATCGGGTTGGGATGTTCGTAGACCTTGCCTTGTACAACCGTGTTCAAGGCGCGTTCAATTTCCGTTTTCACCTGGCTCTTGCGAACTACACCCACCACACCCAGCTCATGCAGGTGCGTCAGGATCAGCGGGTTGGAGATCATCGTCAGGATCAACACCTTGACCCTGGGGTAATGTCGCTTGAGGTAGTCGACCAGCTTGAGCCCGTCGCCATAGGGCGAGTCGGTGGGCATGTTGTAGTCGGTGATGACGAGGTCGACGGGCTGCTGGTCCAGCAAATCGATCAGGCCGCTGGAACACACGGCTTCTCCGACCACGCAAAAGCGGGGGTCGCGCTCGACGAGCTCGCGTACGCCCAGCAGTACGATGGGGTGATCGTCGGCAATGATGACCTTGAGTTTTTTCATGGGAACATTCCGTGATACCGACACATGGGATGGGTTGGGCGGGAGCATGTTGATTCTAAGCCAGGGCCTTGAGGATTGCCGTCATCCTCTCCATCACCCCGCGTACCTTGAGTTCCAGCGCCGAGTTCAGACCGGCGCGAGACAGTTCGGTCTCCAGCAACGCGCAGTGTTCGGACAAGTCGATGGCCTGGACGGCGCCCAGGGCGCCGGCCACGCTGTGCAACCGCGCGCCGAGCAGCTTGGGGTCGCCTTGTGCGAGGGCATCGTCGACTCGCTGCAGGTCCTCCTGCAGGCTGCTGATGAACAGCGGCCTCATCACCGGTGACAGGCTGATGCTGTCGGCATGTTCCGACATCACTGTTGCTTTCGGGATGTCTGGAAGAGGTGGCGGGTTTGTGTCCTGCTGCGACAGATTGCACAACCTGGCCAGTTGCTCGCGCAAGGTTTGCAGGCTCAGGGGCTTTACCAGCCAGGCATTCATCCCGGCGGCCATGCAGCGTATGCCTTCCTCGCGCATGGCGTTCGCGGTGATGCCGATGATCGGTAACCCGGCGTCCTGTTCTCGCAGGGCCATGGCCAGTTCATAGCCGTCCATGACCGGCATGTTGACGTCGGTCAGCACCAGGTCGAATTCCGCCGGTTGCCACAGGTGCAAGGCCAGTTCGCCGTTGGCGGCGACTACCGCGCTGCACCCCAGCGCCTCCAGTTGCTCCTTGAGGATGGCCTGGTTGACCGGGTTGTCTTCGGCGACCAGGACGTGCAGGCCCGGCACCGGGCTGCGCGGGGGCTGGGGGGGGCGGGTGGTTTCGGGTTGCGCTGTGCGTGCCAGCAGGATGGCCTGGGCGATGGCCCGCAGGTCATGCGCATTGACTTCCCAGCCGCCCTCCACCGGCTGGGCCGGGCTCGGGCCGCCGCCGGTGCAGCGGACCAGGGGGCCAGGCCAGTGCGCCGCGCCCTCGGCGGGCAACAGGTCCACCAGTAGGGCGTCGGCCGGTGGCTGCTCCAGCGGCAGCGTCGCCACGCTGGCCGGAATACCCAGGCGGTTGAGCCAGTCGCAGTGACTGTGTGCCAGTTCCGGCACCGGTGCCTGAACCAGAATGGGCGCCAGGGACGGGTCGACGGGCTTTCTGGCGGTGCTGTCCGACGGCAGTACAGGCAAACTCAGGTGCAGGGAAAAGCTGCTGCCCAGGCCCGTCTCGCTGACGACGCTGACCCGCCCGCCCATCATTTCGCTGAGCCATCCGCAAATCGGCAGCCCCAGGCCCGCGCCCCCTGCGCTGGAGGCTTCGCGGGCCTGGTAGAACACTTCGAACAGCCTGGCCTGTTCGGCTTGGCCGATGCCGATGCCGGTATCGGTCACCTGCCACTCCAGGCTGACTTCATCGGCGCTGGCCGACAGCACCCGGGTACGCAGCACCACCCGCCCGGCATCGGTGAACTTGATGGCATTGCTCACCAGGTTGTTGAGGATCTGGCGGATCCGCAGGGGGTCGCCCATCAGTAGTCCGGGCAGAGTGACATCGGTGCACCCGTACAACTGCAGCCCCTTGCCTTGGGCGAAGGCCGCGTAAGTGCGCAGGGTGTCCTCGATCATCTCCAGCGGTGCGAAGGCCACGGGTTCGATGTTCAACTGGCCGGATTCGATCTTCGACACGTCGAGCACATCGCTGATCAGCTGGAACAACGTGGCGGAAGAGCGCTGGATGGTTTGCAGGTACGCCTGCTGGCGAGGCGCCAGCGGAGTCAGCCCGAGCAGTTCGAGGGTGCCGAGCACGCCGTACAACGGTGTGCGTATCTCGTGGCTCATGGTCGCCAGGAACAGGGTCTTGGCCTCGCTGGCGGCGTCGGCGGCGCGCATGGCCCGCTCCAGGGCGTGGGCATCCTCGACATGACGGGTGACGTCGTTGAACGCATACAGGCGCACGTCCTGGCCCTGGTAGCGGGTCGTGACGAGGTTCACTTCAAGGTGGCGACCGTCGATCTTCAGTGGCAGTTCGGTGGCGCCGTGGTCGCGTGTCTGCAGTGCGCTGACCAGTTGCGCTGTGCCAGGCCATTGCCGGGCGCGCTGGTTCTCCATGAGCACCTGGTTGTCTGCCGGGTTGACGACACACAAGCCGGTGGGCGCGGTATCGATCAGCACGCGGCTGAAGGCGATGCTCTCGGCGATGTTTTCGTGGGCCTGGCGTGCCGGCTGGATGACGTTTTTGCGGTACCAGCGGTTGGCCAACCCGCTCAGGCCCAGCAGGGCCAGGAAGGTCGCCGCAAGGCCGCTCAATGGCCACAGCGCCGCGCGGAAGAAATGCGCGTAGCCGATGGTGTAGATAGCGGCCCACCCCTGACCGGCGGCGTTCTCCAACTTGAATACCAGGCCTGCGCTGCGCAGGTTCAAACCGTTGTGCAGGGGCGACGCCGGGTCGCGGGCACCGATCAGCACATCGCCGGTGGGGGCCACCAGGCTGAAACGGTCATAGATGGACCAATCCAGTACCCGTTCGAATTCGTTGAGCTGTGCCAGGTCCAGCAGCAGGGCGAGGGTGACCTGGGGACCAGCGCCCTTGATCGACAATTGCTCCGGCTTGAGATCGAGATTGACGTAGGCCAGCAGTCGCGCAGGTCCCGCGGCTCGCGGTTGTTCGAGGTAACTCTTCCAGTGGATACCGTTACCGGCCGGCTGTTCGTCGCTTTTTGGCCGCCGAGCGAGCACGGTGTTGAACACGTCGATGAAGGGCTCCTGGGTGCTCATCACCTTGCCACGCCCGCGCCCCGCCGAAGGTACGGTGATGTCGTAGTGGCCCTGGACGTTGAACACGAACACTTGCGGCGAGCGATAGTAGGAACCCGCCCAGAAGGTGCTGTAGAAGTCGGCGAGGTTGGCGCCCAGGCCAAGTACCGCCGGTAACTCGCCCGAGGCCATGGCGCTTGGCGCAAGCTTGGCGCTGAACGGCATCGAGAAGGAAAACGCCTTGCCTTGGTAGATGTTCGGTCCCTCTTCAGGCAAGGGGGTAATCACCCGCACCCGGTGGCTTCCGTCCCCAAGCAGGTCGCCCTGGACACTGTGACGGGCCAGGGCCTGGAGGAAGTCTTCCTGTTCCTTGAGGTTATCCATCAGGCGGGCGAAGTGCAGGCGCACGGTGCCCTGGGTCTCCTCGACCAGCCGCTGCAACGACCAGGCGCTCAGGCCCAGTAGCATCACGGCCATCGCCACCAGCAGCGTCAAGCTCTTGTTCAGGCGCGAAGAGCTGCGTGCAAGCGTTTCCAGGTGGTCTTTGTTGGGTTTCATGGGAACGGCTCGTCGCGCGTTGAAGGAGTGAAATCGGGCATCCATCCTACCGCTGTGGGCGGTTTCAAGGGAGATTGGCCGGCCTGTTTCGCGCCAGCAGCTGTTCGAACTGATCCACCGGCAGGGCGCGGGAAATCAGGAAACCCTGGGCTTGCTGGCAGCCGGCCTTGTGCAGTGCCTCCAGCTGGGCCGTGGTCTCCACCCCTTCGGCCACCACGGTAAGGCCCAGCCTGCGGCCCAAGGCGATCAGGCTGTTCAGCGCCGAGGCCATGTATTCGTTGTCCTGGCTGCCCTGCACCAGTGCGCGGTCGATCTTCAGTTCGCTGAACGGCGTCGACACCAGGTTGAGGTAGGAACTGTAGCCTTGGCCGAAGTCGTCCTGGGCCAGGGCAAAGCCCTTCATGCGCAAGCGGCAGGCGCCGGCGTAGTAGTTGCCGGGCTTCAGCGGCCGGGACGACTCCAGCAGTTCGAAGCACAACGCGCCGGGCTTTCCTCGGTGGTGTAGCACGAACTGCAGCAGCCGGTCGGCCAGGTCGGTGTCGTCGAGCAGGTGGGTGGGCAGGTTGATCGAGACCGGAACGTCGTGGCCCTGGGCCCGCCAGCGCGCCTGGGCGGCCATGGCCTGTTCGAGCATTTCCCACAGCAGGCGCTCTTCCAGCCCGCAGGCTTCGAGCGCCGGAAGGAATGCACCGGGCAACAACGTGCCCTGCTCCGGATGCACCCAGCGCACAAGCGCTTCGGCGGCGACGATGCGGCCGTCCTGCACTGAGATCCTGGGCTGGAACCAGGCTTGCAAAGCTTGCGCATCCAGCGCGCGAATGAATGACGGCCGGTCAAACTCGGTCTGTGTCGGGCGTTGGGCAGGCTCGTTGGGCCTGGCCGGGCGCAGCTGTGCGGTCAGGGCGCGCAGGGCGGAGGGTGTCACCGGTTTGCTGATCAGCCCGACCACTCGGATGCCGAGATTCTTCGCCACCAGGCTCGCCGCCGTCAGCAGGCGACGGGAAGCGGTGGTCATGATCGCCAGGTCCGGCTTGTAGTGAAGCGTCGCCAGTTGCTGGATGAATTGCACGCCGTCCATTGCGGGCATCAGCAGGTCGGTCAGCACCAGGTTGAATTCACCGTCGTGCAGGCGTTCCATGGCTTCGTTGCCATCCTTGGCGGTGTCCAGGTGGAAGTGACCCAGTTCGCTGAACAGGTGGTGCAGGTACTGACGCTGGAAGGGGTGGTCTTCGACGATCAGGATGCTATAGGGCTTCACGGCGGGTTCCTGGGTAGTGCTTGAGGCAGTTGTAGAGCGCCTGCAAGGTGAAGGGTTTGACCAGGCAGTGGTTCATTCCGGCTGCCAGGCACAGCGCCTGTTCGCCACGCATTGCGTTGGCAGTGGCGCCGATGATCGGCACCGACGTGTCGCGTAGGCGCAGCGCCCTGGCCAGTCCGTAGCCATTCAGGCCGGGCATGTTCACGTCGGTCAGCACCAGGTCGAAGCGCCCTGGTTGCCAGCGCCGCAAGGCCTGCTCTCCATCGGCCACGACTTCCACGCTGCAACCGAGAGTTTCGAGCTGTTCCTTGAGGGTGCGCTGGTTGATTGCGTTGTCCTCTGCAACCAGTACCCGCAGGCTGAGTCGGCGGGTCTCGCTGCTTTGATTGCCCTGCTCCTCGCGAAGGGGCCGCAGCCCTTGGGCCTGGCTGACGGCCTCATGCAGGGCGGCAAGGTTGTTGAGGTTGACGTGCCACACCTGCGTGCCTGGCAGGTGTTCGCCGCGGCCGTCCGCACTGGCCAGGACCTGCGGGCCGCTCCAGCTTTCCATCAATCGTTGTTGCAGGGTGCCGGGGTGCAGCTCCAGCAACAGGTAGCTGTGGGCTGTGTCGGTGTCCGGAGGTGGGCCGATATGGGGCCGGGCGCCCCAGCGATGCAGCCAGCCGGCCCAGGTTAGCGCCAGCTCGCGGACGGATGAAACGAGGTAGACAGGTTCGGCCAGCAGGTTGCACGGCAGCGCTGCAGGGCCTGCGCCGGCAGCGATCTGCAGGGGCAAAGCGAGGCTGACACTGGTGCCCAGGCCACGCTCGCTAACCAGGTGCAGCGTGCCGTGCATCAACTGGGTGAGGCGCTGGCAAATCGGAAGCCCCAGGCCGGTGCCGGCCATTGCCTGTTGGTTGCCCCGGGCCTGATAGAACGGCTGGAAGATCAGGCGCTGGTCTTCCTTGGCAATGCCCTTGCCGGTGTCGCTGACCTGCCAGATCAGTCTTGAGCGCTCACCTTCCTGGTGCCGGACCCGGGCGCGCAGCACCACGCGGCCGGCGTCGGTGAATTTCAGCGCGTTGCTCAGCAGGTTGCCCAGCACCTGGCGGATCCGGTTCACATCGCCGACCAGCCGCGGCGGCAGGTGCGCGTCGAGGCAGGCATAGAGTTGCAGGCCTTTGGCGAGGGCGGCGGCGCTGTAGGCGCGCACGACCTCCTGGGCCAAGTCCACGGGGGAAAACTCGCTCAGCTCCAGGGTCAGCTGGTCGGCCTCGATCTTCGACACATCCAGTACATCGCAGATCAGTTGCAGCAGGGTGGACGATGCGCCTTCGAGTGCCAGCAGGTAGTCGGTCTGCCGGGCGTCCAGGTGGGTGCGCGACAGCAGCTCGAGGGTGCCCAGCACGCCATGCAGCGGTGTGCGGATCTCGTGGCTCATGGTAGCCAGGAACAGGGTCTTGGCCTGGTTGGCGGCATCGGCAGAACGACGGGCCTCTATCAGTGTGGCTTCGATCTGTTTGCGTGCGCTGATGTCGCTGAAGGCGCAGAGCAGCACGTCCTCGCCCTTGTAGCGAGTGGTTGCGCGGTGGAGACACAGATGGCGACCCTCGACGGTTTCGACCGGGTCGTGGCGCTCGTCGTGGGGCGTGCTGAATGCCCGCTGGACCCAGGCTGCACCGAGCCGGTCACGCGCAGGGCCTGTTCCCAGCCATTGTCGGGCCAGCGGGTTTTCCAGCATCACCTTGCCGTCGCTGCGCCGCAGCACGCACAGGGCCAGTGGCGCGGTCTGGATCACGTCGCGGCTGAACGCCTCGCTTTCCACCAGCGCCTGCAGGCGCTGGATGGCCGGAAGGACCAGGCGCTGTTCCAGGCGTCGGGTCAGCAGCAGGATCAGGGTCAGGCTGAACAGGCAGAACAGCGATGCGCCGAGCAGTTGCTTCCACAGGTCCTGCAGCACCGAGGACAGTTCGATTGAATAGACCAGTTGCCAGTCCGAGGAGGTCAGGTTCTTGCGGATCACCAATCGTTCGGGCAGCATGCCGCTACCAATGAAACCGAAGAAACTGTCCTGTTCGGCGCGACAGAGTTGTGTGTCCGGTGCGGGCGCCGGAGCATTGCTGAACACCAGCATGCCGTCGGCGGTCAGCATCATGAAGGTGCCGGCACTTTGGTCGCTCAGGGCTGAAGAGACTTCGCGGGTGTCCATCTCAAGGCCCAGCCATCCGACTTGCGCGTCGTGTTCATCGAGGCGGGTAAACAGGTACAGGTGCGAACGCTGCCCGCTCCGGCCGCTCAGCCACAGTTCGTTGATCGGCGGGGTGCGCGCATCGAGTTCCTTGAGCTGATAGAGAATGCCGGCGGGGAGGGCGGGCGGTTGCGACGAGGCGTTGTAGAGCCGTTTGATCGGCGGCGTATCGCTTGTGTTCACGTAAAGCAGGCTGACTTTCTTTTCCTGCAAGTAATCCCCCAGGCGGCGAGTGAGCCAGAGGTTCCAGGTATGAGCGGGGTCGTTGCCCAGCAGCAACTGGGTTTCCTCGTCCTTGGGCGTCGATGCAAGGGGCATGGTTTGCACAGGGGTGCGAACGGCGGCAAGGCTCATGCTTTCAAGCAGGGCCTGGCGATTGGTGAAGAAGGTATGGGCCTCGGCGATCGCGCTGCTCATGTAGCCGCGCCGCTGTGAGAGTTCGTTGTTGAAGGTCGACAACAGGAAGTTGTACACGCCACTGAGGATGCCGATCGCCAGCACGACGGCAAATAGCCGAAGCAGCCGGCGGGCAGCTTCGGGGGTGGATAACACCGGGTTCAGGTGCAGCAGGTATCGACGTAATTGCATGGGCCGATTCTAGAGAGCGGCGTGGTGCGCAAATACCAGACGATTCTCAAACGGTGGTGCAGGGGCTTTGAGTGTCTGTCACAGGTATTCCAGCGTGACGATTATTGCCGTGCGGCCTGGCGTCGGCGCGCAGGTTGCGAAAGCATCCGTGCTCAATGAAAAAGAGATGCAGAGAACAAAGAAATAACTATCCAGTGGCATCGTTGAATGTGCCTTCTGAATATATCTCGAGATGCCCTGTTTTTATTTCGAAATGCCCGTCAGGCTTGAAAGCAACCCCAGCAGCGTAGCGTTGGAGTCTGTCATGCTCGGGCTGGTCAGGTACTTCCCGTTCGCCACGAAACTCGGTACTTCCCGGACTTTGTAGCGCATTGTCAGCCGGTCGCCTTCGGCGATCATGCTTCTGACAACAAAGGAGTCCACCATCTGGCCGACCCGTGCTCGGTCCGCTCCAAGGCCTACGAAAAAGTCAATGATCGCCTCGTCGTTATCCAGCTTCACGCCACGGCTTGCCAGGTCAAATAACGCACTGTGCGAGATCGCCTTGAGGTCCAGTGCTTCACTGACATAGAACGCCTTGGCGTAGCCTGCCCATTGCCTGTTTCCGAAAGAAACGGGAACTTGCGTGATCGTCACGTCCTTGCCTGCGTGGGCCGCCCATTGCGCAACCGACGGATCGAGTTTGCGGCAGTGCGCGCAGGCATATGAAAAGAACTCGATGACACTTGGCGACTTGCTCGCGGGCTCTTCCGTGATCAGATAATTTTTCCCGGCTTCAGGGGAAGGAGGCGTGCTCGCCATTGCCAACGGCGCGGATAGAAGTACGGGGGCAACCAATGCCAACAGAACGTTTTTCATGAAATACCTTATTCAGAAGATTTTTTACTGGTGTGGAGCCTGGCCGCCGCACAGTCATGCAGCACCCATGCGGCGACAGACAGGCCTAGCACCATTCCCAGAAGGCTTCCGAGAACAACACAGAAAACAGCAGTTCTAAAAACACCCATGGTCCCTTTGTTCGTGAAGCGGATCGATCATCCGCCGGTTACGTTCATGAAGCGTACGAGTTGCGTTCCGTCCTCGAGCGAGAAGTGGTGGCGATAGGGCTTGAGCTTCATCGCATCGACGATCGACTGCTCCAGTTGCCGGTTATCGCCGGGGTAGCGACGAAGCACCTGCTTCAGACCCACGGCGTGGTCATTGCCCAGGCACAGCAGCAACCGGCCATCCACTGTGAGCCGAACGCGGTTGCAGGTGGCGCAGAAATTCTGGCTATGGGGCGAGATGAAGCCCAGGCGAATATGCGGCGCTTCTGCCAGTCGCCAGTAGCGTGACGGGCCCTGGGTCGATTCGGCGCAGCTGATAAGGGTATAACGCTCGGCAATTCGCTCGCGTACCTGGGCACTGGAATAGAAGGTTTCGGCACGGCTGTGCTCGCTGATCAGGCCCAGCGGCATTTCCTCGATAAAGGAAATATCCAGCCCGCGATCAATGGCGAAGGCCACCAGATCGTTGATCTCGTGATCGTTGCGGCCCTTGAGCAATACGCAATTGAGCTTGGTGCGCCGGAAACCGGCAGCCTTCGCGGCGTCGATGCCGGCAATGACGGTCTTCAGGTCGCCATTGCGGGTCAGGGCCTTGAAGCGATCGGGGTCCAGGCTGTCGAGGCTGATGTTCAGGCGATTCACGCCTGCGTCGAACAACGGCGCCGCCAGTGCTTCCAGCCGGGTGCCGTTGGTGGTCATGCACAGCTCGCGCAGGCCCGGCAGGGCGGCAAGGCGTTCGCACAGGCCAACGACACCGGGGCGCACCAGCGGCTCGCCACCGGTGATGCGGATTTTCCGTGTGCCGAGTGCGACGAAACGCTCGGCAACGCGATAGAGCTCTTCGAGGGTCAGGATCTGATGGCGCGGCAGGAAAGTCATGTCCTCGGCCATGCAATAGGTGCAGCGTAGATTGCAGCGGTCGGTGACCGACAGCCTGAGGTAGTCGATCCGGCGCGAGAAATTGTCGATCAAGGTTGGCTTGGGCACGACCGCCTCCGGTTGCAGGTCAGGCTCGGATGAGGGGCCTGTTCTTGCCTGGGATGCTAAGCGTGCCGTCGCGGGCGATGAATGAGACGAATCTCATAATCGGCCGAGAAAGCAACATCGTGCGCTGCCGATGCCCGAGCCGAAACCGTACCCCTCAAGCCGCCAACCGCCCCCCCGCAATCGCCTCCGAAGCCGCCAGCATCGCCCGCAACAACACCGCGCACCCCGCCGCCAGATCCCCAGGCGTAGCATTCTCGATCTCGTTATGGCTGATCCCCCCCTCACACGGCACGAAGATCATCCCCGCCGGCCCCAGCTCCGCCAGGAAAATCGCGTCATGCCCGGCACCACTGACAATATCCATGTGCGCCAACCCCAGCGCCGCCGCCGAATGACGCACGGCATCAACGCAGACAGGGTCGAAATACAGGGCCGGGAAGTCGGCAGTCGGGGTCAGCTCGTAGCTCAGCCCATGCTTCGCCGTGGTCGCCTCGATCACTCCGCGCACCTCGGCGATCATCGCGTCCAGTTGCTCGCCCTCCAGGTGGCGGAAGTCCAGGGTCATGCGCACCTCGCCCGGAATCACGTTGCGCGAGCCCGGGTAGGCCTGCAGGCAGCCGACCGTGCCGCAGGCATGGGGCTGGTGGGCGAGGGCAGTGCGGTTGACCGCCTCGACCACCGCGACGGCGCCGACCAGGGCGTCCTTGCGCAGGTGCATCGGCGTCGGGCCGGCATGGGCCTCGACGCCGCGCAAGGTAAGGTCGAACCATTTCTGCCCAAGTGCGCCGAGCACCACGCCGATGGTCTTGGCCTGGTCCTCGAGGATCGGCCCCTGCTCGATATGCGCTTCGAAGTAAGCCCCCACCGGGTGCCCGAGCACCGCGCGCGGGCCGGCATAGCCGATGGCGTTCAGCGCCTCGCCAACGCTGACGCCCTGGGCATCGCGCTTGGCCAGGGTCTCTTCCAGGGTGAACTTACCGGCGAACACCCCCGAGCCCATCATGCACGGGGCGAAGCGTGAGCCTTCCTCGTTGGTCCACACCACCACCTCCAGCGGCGCTTCGGTTTCCACGCCCAGGTCGTTGAGGGTGCGGATTACCTCCAGCCCGGCCATTACCCCGAAGCAGCCGTCGAACTTGCCGCCGGTGGGTTGGGTGTCGATATGGCTGCCGGTCATCACCGGGGGTAGCTTGGAGTTGCGCCCCGGGCGGCGGGCGAAGATGTTGCCGACCCCGTCGACCGTCACCGTGCAGCCGGCGTCTTGGCACCATTGCACGAACAGGTCGCGGGCCTGGCGGTCCAGGTCGGTCAGTGCCAGGCGGCACACACCACCTTTTTGCGTGGCGCCGAGACGGGCGAGGTCCATCAGCGATTGCCACAGGCGTGCGCTGTCGATGTGGTGCTTGCTTGATTGCAGGACGTCCTTGGCGAGGCTAGTCATGGGTGTCTCCTCAGGCTTTTTTGGTCGGGCTGTAGCGGCCCCATCGCGGGGCAAGCCCGCTCCCACGCAGGGAGCGGGGCGTTCATGGCAATGGCTTGGCCAGCCGTGCCTGGCTGCGCAGGGCCACGGCGCCGAGGGCGTAGTACAAGCCGCCGCCGAGCAACGAACCGGTGAACCAGCCGTAGTCGTAGAACCAGCTGAAACTGCTGTTGCCGATGGCCATCACGGTCAGCGCCACCGGCACGCCGAAGGCGACGAAACCGGCCCAGTTCCACGCCGGGTACACGTCGTCGCGGTACAGCCCGGCCAGGTCCAGCTGTTGGCGCCGCACCAGGAAGTAATCCACCACCATGATCCCGGCGATCGGCCCGAGCAGGCTGGAGTAGCCCAGCAGCCAGTTGGAATACACGCTTTCAAGGCTCAGGTCGGAGACGATCCAGCCGAGCTTCTTGAGCAGCTCGTGGCCCATCAGCGCCAGGCCGATGAAACCGGTCAGCCACACCGCGCGGTTGCGCCCGATCAGGCGTGGGGCGATGTTCTGGAAGTCGTTGGTGGGCGAGACTATATTGGCCGCCGTGTTGGTCGACAGCGTGGCGATGATGATCAGCGCCATGGCCAGCGCCACCCAGCCCGGGCTCTGGATATGGCCGATCAGGCTGACCGGGTCGGACACCGTCTGGCCCACCAGCGAGGCCGAGGCCGCGGTCATGATCACCCCCAGGGAGGCGAACAGGAACATGGTCAGCGGCAGGCCGAAGATCTGCCCGAGGATCTGGTCCTTCTGGCTTTTCGCGTAGCGGCTGAAGTCGGGGATGTTCAGCGACAGGGTGGCCCAGAAGCCGACCATGGCGGTGAGCCCGGCGCAAAAATAGCCGACCACGCTGGCGCCTTCGGGGCGCTTGGGCGGTTGTGCCAGCAACTCGGTCATGGACATGTGCGGCATCGCCCAGAACAGCAGGCCGATACCCACCGCCACCAGCAGCGGCGCCGACAGGGTTTCCAGCCACTTGATCGACTCGGCGCCACGCAGCACCACCCACAGGTTGAGCGCCCAGAACAGCATGAAGCCGATCACTTCGCCGGTGCCGCCCAGCGCCTTCCACTCGGGGGACAGCGAGCCAAGGAACAGGTGGATGGCCAGCCCGCCGAACATCGTCTGGATACCGAACCAGCCACAGGCCACCACTGCGCGGATCAGGCAGGGCACGTTGGAGCCGAAGATGCCGAACGACGAGCGCAGCAGCACCGGGAAGGGGATGCCGTACTTGGTGCCGGGGAAGGCGTTGAGGGTCAGCGGGATCAGCACGATCAGGTTGGCCAGCAGGATCGCCAGCAGCGCCTCGCCCACGCTCAGGCCGAAGTAGGCGGTGAGCACGCCGCCGAGGGTGTAGGTGGGCACGCAGATGGACATGCCGACCCACAGCGCGGTGATGTGCCACTTGTTCCAGGTGCGTTGGTGCACTTTGGTGGGGGCGATGTCGTGGTTGTAACGGGGGCTGTCGAGCACGTCGCTGCCGGCGTCGAGCTCGAACAGGCCATGCTGCTCGACCACTTGTGATCTGCTTGGTTGCATGGGGCCTTCTCCAGGGAGTTCTTCTTGTTGTTTGCTCATCGGGCTAATGCGATGGCCGGAGTAAACACACCACCAGTACTGCACCTGCGATCCGGCCATGGCGGTTGTGGCCGGGGTTACAACAACCGTGCCGGGTTGGCCTTGGCCGTTCCCGGTGATTGTTGCTGACCGCAGGTAACTTACTGACTTGCAAAAGCATTCCTGATTGCGCCTGGAACGTGCGAATGACTGCAACGTCGATACCGGCCAATACACCGTGATTCAAAGCGGTGCGGCCCGGTATTTGCGCTGCGCTGCCTGCGCCTGCCCAGCCGTTTTTAAACAGCTGAATTTGCGTAGAAAATCTTGACCAAATTTGCATCCTGTCAAGTGCGTCAAAATGGTGAAGGGCTGTTCCGTTTTGGTGATTTGTGCAATTAATTTATATAAATCAACAAGATAAAATTTTTAGTATTTGCATATATTTTTTCTTGATGAATGTCAGAACCGCAACTAGCCTCGATTCTTGTCAGGCCTGACAGGATTGATCGAAACCCGCAGGCACTGGCCCATGAAAATTCCAAGAACCGGCCAAAAAGACCGGTCAGCCTGCGAGGAAGACGGCATGTCCCTGTTGATCCGTGGCGCCACCGTGGTTACCCATGAAGAAAGCTACCGCGCTGATGTGTTGTGTGCCGACGGCGTGATCCGCGCCATCGGTGAAAACCTCGAAGCGCCCACCGATTGCCAGGTGCTCGACGGCAGCGGCCAGTACCTGATGCCCGGCGGCATCGACCCGCACACCCACATGCAATTGCCGTTCATGGGCACCGTGGCCAGCGAGGACTTTTTCAGCGGCACCGCCGCGGGCCTGGCCGGCGGCACCACCTCGATCATCGATTTCGTCATCCCCAACCCGCAGCAGTCGCTGCTCGAAGCCTTCCACACCTGGCGTGGCTGGGCGCAGAAAAGTGCGTCCGACTATGGCTTCCACGTCGCCATCACCTGGTGGAGCGAGCAAGTCGCCGAAGAGATGGGCGAGCTGGTGGCCCAACATGGGGTCAACAGCTTCAAGCACTTCATGGCCTACAAGAACGCGATCATGGCCGCCGACGATACCCTGGTGGCCAGCTTCGAGCGCTGTCTGCAACTGGGGGCGGTGCCCACCGTGCATGCCGAAAACGGCGAGTTGGTCTATCACCTGCAACGCAAGCTGTTGGCACAAGGGCTGAGCGGGCCCGAGGCGCACCCACTGTCGCGACCCTCGCAGGTTGAAGGGGAGGCTGCCAGCCGCGCCATCCGCATTGCCGAAACCCTCGGCACGCCGCTGTACCTGGTGCACGTGTCCAGCCGCGAGGCGCTGGATGAGATCACCTATGCCCGGGCCAAGGGCCAGCCGGTGTACGGCGAGGTGCTGCCCGGCCACCTGCTGCTGGACGACAGCGTGTACCGCGACCCGGACTGGGCCACCGCCGCCGGCTACGTGATGAGCCCGCCGTTCCGCCCGCGCGAGCACCAGGACGCACTGTGGGGGGGCCTGCAGTCGGGCAACCTGCACACCACCGCCACCGACCACTGCTGCTTCTGCGCCGAGCAGAAAGCCATGGGCCGCGACGACTTCAGCCGTATCCCCAATGGCACCGCAGGCATCGAGGACCGCATGGCGGTGCTGTGGGATGCCGGGGTGAACAGCGGGCGCCTGTCGATGCACGAGTTCGTCGCGCTGACCTCCACCAACACCGCGAAGATCTTCAACCTGTTCCCGCGCAAGGGCGCCATCCGCGTCGGCGCCGACGCCGACCTGGTGCTGTGGGACCCGCAGGGCACGCGCACCATCAGCGCCCAGACCCACCATCAGCGCGTTGATTTCAACATCTTCGAAGGCCGCACCGTGCGCGGCGTCCCCAGCCACACCATCAGCCAGGGCAACGTGCTGTGGGCCGACGGCGACCTGCGTGCCGAGCCTGGGGCAGGGCGCTATGTGGAACGGCCGGCGTACCCGTCGGTGTTCGAGGTGCTGGAGCGGCGTGCCGAGCGGCACAAACCGACGCCAGTTCAGCGCTGATCCCGTGGGAGCGGGCTTGCCCCGCGAAGCGAGCATCGCAGTGTGTGGCACCGGCTTGGCCGGTGATCGCGGGGCAAGCCCGCTCCCACGCTGGTCTATGAAAATCCGCTCCCACGTCAGCCCCTGTTGACTGCCATCCCCAAAACGGACGCGGCACCTGACCACCGCCGCCTCCAATAAAAACGAGAGAGGCTACAACCGTGATCGACGCCCTGAACCACTTGCCGCGCCCTCGGGCCGGCGCCGACCAGCTGGCCGAGGCCTTCAGCGACCTTGCGCCCCCGCTCACCGCCCGCCAGGCCGCCGTCGAAAGCGCACGCTGCCTGTACTGCTACGACGCGCCGTGCGTCAACGCCTGCCCCAGCGAAATCGACATCCCCTCGTTCATCCACCGCATCAGTGACGAGAACCTGCAAGGCGCCGCCGAGCGCATCCTCTCGGCCAACATCCTCGGCGGCAGTTGCGCCCGGGTGTGCCCCACCGAGATCCTCTGCCAGCAGGCCTGTGTGCGCAACAACGCCCAGGAATGTGCGCCGGTGCTGATCGGCCAACTGCAGCGCTATGCCCTGGACAATGCGCACTTCAGCGCTCACCCGTTCCAGCGCGCACCGGCCACCGGCAAGCGCATCGCCGTGGTGGGTGGCGGCCCGGCCGGGCTGTCCTGCGCCCATCGCCTGGCCATGCACGGCCACGACGTGGTGATATTCGAAGCGCGGGACAAAGCCGGCGGCCTCAACGAATACGGCATCGCCCGCTACAAGCTGGTGGACGACTACGCCCAGCGTGAAGTGGAGTTTCTGCTGGGCATCGGTGGCATCGAGATCCGCCATGGCCAACGGCTGGGCAGCAACCTGTCGTTGACCGAGCTGCACGGCCAGTACCATGCCGTGTTCCTCGGCCTGGGGCTGGATGCCGTGCGTCAGCTGGGCCTGGCGGATGAAGACGCCCCCGGCCTGCTGGCCGCCACCGAATACATCCGCGAACTGCGCCAGGCCGACGACCTCAGCCAGCTGCCGCTGGCCGACCGCTGCCTGGTGATCGGCGCTGGCAACACCGCCATCGACATGGCGGTGCAGATGAGCCGCCTGGGCGCGCGCGACGTCAACCTGGTGTACCGCCGAGGCGAGGCCGACATGAGCGCCACCGACCACGAACAGGAAATCGCCAAACACAACCAGGTGCGCCTGCACACCTGGGCACGGCCGGATGCCGTGTTGCTCGATGACTCAGGCCGAGTGCGCGGCATGCGCTTCGTGCGTACCCAGCTGGTCGATGGCCGCCTCGCCGACACCGGCGAGACCTTCGAACTGGCCGCCGATGCGATCTTCAAGGCCATCGGCCAAGGTTTCGACGACGCCAGCCTCAGCGACCCGCTGGCCGCGCAACTGGCCCGCGACGGCGAGCGCATCCGCGTCGATGAGCACATGCAGACCAGCCTGCCGGGCATCTATGCCGGCGGCGACTGCACCGCCCTGGGCCAGGACCTCACCGTCCAGGCCGTGCAGCACGGCAAGCTGGCCGCCGAAGCCATCCATGCCCAACTCATGCTCAACGTGGAGGCTGCATAAATGGCCGACTTGTCCATCGTGTTCGCCGGCATCAAGGCGCCCAACCCCTTCTGGCTGGCCTCGGCGCCACCCACCGACAAGGCCTACAACGTGGTCCGCGCCTTCGAGGCGGGCTGGGGCGGGGTGGTGTGGAAAACCTTGGGTGAGGACCCGGCAGCGGTCAACGTGTCGTCGCGCTACTCGGCGCACTATGGCGCCAACCGCGTGGTGCAGGGCATCAACAACATCGAGCTGATCACCGACCGTTCGCTGGAGATCAACCTGCGTGAAATCACCCAGGTGAAGAAGGACTGGCCCGACCGGGCGCTGGTGGTGTCGCTGATGGTGCCGTGCGTCGAGGAGTCCTGGAAATTCATCCTGCCGCTGGTGGAGGCCACCGGCGCCGACGGCATCGAACTCAATTTCGGCTGCCCCCACGGCATGCCCGAACGCGGCATGGGCGCTGCGGTCGGCCAGGTGCCCGAGTACGTCGAGCAGGTTACCCGTTGGTGCAAGATCCATTGCTCGCTGCCGGTGATCGTCAAGCTCACCCCCAACATCACCGACATTCGCCAGGCAGCGCGGGCGGCCCATCGCGGCGGGGCGGACGCGGTGTCGCTGATCAACACCATCAACTCGATCACCAGCGTCGACCTCGACCGCATGGTGGCCCACCCGATCGTTGGCGATCAGAGCACTCACGGTGGCTATTGCGGTTCGGCGGTCAAACCCATCGCCCTGAACATGGTCGCCGAGATCGCCCGCGACCCCGAGACGCGGGGCCTGCCGATCTGCGGTATCGGCGGCATCGGCAACTGGCGCGATGCCGCCGAGTTCATGGCCCTGGGCAGTGGCGCGGTGCAGGTGTGCACGGCGGCGATGCTGCATGGTTTTCGCATCGTCGAGGACATGCAGGACGGCCTGGCACGCTGGATGGACCAGCATGGCCACCGCAACCTGGACGCTTTCCGTGGCCAGGCGGTGGGGCATACCACCGACTGGAAGTACCTGGACATCAACTACAAATCGGTGGCGCATATCGACCAGGCCGCCTGCATCGGCTGCGGGCGCTGCCATATCGCCTGCGAAGACACCTCGCACCAGGCCATCGCCAGCACGCTCAAGGCCGACGGCACCCATGCCTACAGCGTGATCGAGGAGGAGTGTGTGGGCTGCAACCTGTGCCAGATCACCTGCCCGGTGGAAAACTGCATCGACATGCAGGCGCAGGACACCGGCAAGCCGTACATGAACTGGACCCAGGATCCGCGCAATCCCTATCGCGAGGTGGGTTGAACAGGGGCTCTCACATATCTGACGCCATGCACCAAGGCGGGCAACCATGGCCTCACAGGCATAATTGGCCCGAAACAAATGTGGGAGCGGGTTTACCCGCGAAGCGCCGCGCGGGCGGCGCTCGATCTTGAGAGCGCTGCACATCTTTCGCCATGCACATGGTGGCCCACATGCGATCCCAAGACAGGCGCTTGGGCATCGCATTGTTGACCCTGGAAAATCAGGATTGGGTAGTGGCCACCAGGTGGATGGCGGGATATTGGGTGAGGGCCACCAGGTGCCTGCCGGAGTTTTTGCAGCGCCTATGAGATCGAGCGCCGCCCGCGCGGCGCTTCGCGGGTAAACCCGCTCCCACATTTGTTGCAACGTGACCATGCCTGGTAGGCCTTAGTTGGCACCCACCGCCGTCTCCTGCAAACACCGCCACATCACCCCGCGTTCACTGCATTCAAGTATCGCCAGCGCCCAGCGGGCCTGCGTCACGCCCTGCAGACGCTGGACCTCCTTGTAGCGCACCGCCATGTTCATTCCTGCTAGCCACACGACCTGCACCTCGTCGATTTCGATCTCAAGCCCCGGCCGCGTCCCGGCGATGCGCCTGAACAACTGCTCGACCTGCTGGCGATGGAACAGCGTCCCCGCGATGCCGACCATGCTGAAATCCTCGGCGAACACCGCCATCAACCCGCCCAGTGCCGCTTGGGTTTCGGCGGCGGGGCGGCTGAAGACCATCTGGATCAGCTCATGTACGTGATGGATGCTGTGCTCGGCACGGGCAATCGCGGTGTCAGGCATGGTGGGGGTTCTCCTGGGGTAATGTGTGCAGCCGCGCAAGCGGCGTCAGCCCGAGCAGCGCCGCCAGGGCGAAGCTCAGGTGGTAGGCGAGGGTGCTGCCCAATTGATCGAGCAGCAGGTTGAAGACCATCAACAGCAGCGCCGCGCCAAGGCTGAAGGCCATCTGCCGATTGAGGTTCCACAGCACGCTGGCCTGCTGGGTCTGCTGGTCGGTGAAATCGAGCAATGCCGTGGTCTGCGCGGTGTTGGCACCGATGCCGCCACCGATGCCCATCAAGGCGTAGGCGAGGATCAGCAGGTGGCCGTCCCGTGCGCTGTCGACCAGCACCAGCATGGCGATGCCCAGGCTGTGCAGCAGCATCCCCAGCAGGAACAGGCGCCTTGCCCCGGCGCGGTTGTAGGCCCGGCCCACCATCAGCATGGCGGCGAAGGCGCCGGCGGCGTACACCAGCATGAACAGCCCGGTGGCCTGGGCGCTCAGCGCGAGGGTGTCTTGCAGATAGAAAATGTTCAGCAGATTGACCCCGGTGAAGATCCCGGGGATGGCCTGGTAGATCCACATGGAAACCTTCAGCCGGGCACTGTCGAGCAAATCCAGTTCGAGGATGGCGCTGTTCGTGCGGCGGTAATGCCGGCGATACAGCAAGGCACACAGCGCGGCCAGGGCCAGGCACGGCAAAGCCCAGGCCAGGCCATGGCCGGCGCCGTACAGCGACATCCCCAGCAACAGAGCGGCGAGGGCGGCGCTGATCAGCAGCAGGCCGAGGAAGTCTGGCCGTGCCTGCGCCGTGCCGGGTACGTCGCGGATCCACAGCCAGGCCAGCCCGGCCGCCAACAGCGCCAGCGGAATATTGGCGTGAAACACCCAGGGCCAGCTGCCACGGTCAACCATCAGCCCGCCCAGGCTCGGCGACAGCGCAGGCGCAATCAGTGCCACGGCCATCACCAGGGTAGATACCCGGGCGCGCTCCGGCCCCTGGAACAGGTTGAAGGTCAGCGCCTGGCCTACCGGGATCAGCAGCCCGCCAGCCATGCCCTGGAGCAAGCGCCCGGCGATCAGCCCGGCAAAGCCGTCGGCCTGCCCGCAGCCCCACGCCGCCACGGCGAACCCGAGCATGCTGGCGCTCAGCAGCTGCCTGGCGCCCCATTGCGCCGCCAGCCAGGTACTGACCGGCATCACCAGGGCCAGCCCGAGGATGTAGGCGTTGCCCACCCAGGCGCTGTTGGCGTTGTCGATGGCGAAGGTGGCTGCGATCCGTGGCATTGCCACGGCCGGCATGAAGATGTTGATGCAGTCGATGAAGAAGCCCAACAGGAAAACAGTCGCCACGCGGTATCGATAGGTCATTGCCACTCCTTTGCAGCGCGCAGCCTAAGCGGCTTGGACTGACCCGGTCGATGCCGTTACCCTTGAAACTCTGTTTGATGGAAATGAACAATGCTGCGCACGGCCCTCCACACCCAGCTCAACCGGGTGCAGACGTTCTTGGCGGTGGTCGATTTCGGCTCGTTCACCAAGGCTGCGGACTTTCTCGGGATCAGCAAGGCGATGGCCAGCCAGCACGTCAAGGCACTGGAACAGGCGCTGGCGGTGACCTTGCTGGTACGCACCACCCGCGCCATTGCGCCGACTGAAACCGGCCAGGCGTTCTACGACGACTTCAAGGTGATCGTCGGTGATGTCGAGAGCGCCTTCGACAGCGTCATGCAGCGGCACAACGGGGTGGCCGGCACACTGCGCATCAGCACCACCGGCGAGTATGGCGAGCGTTTCATCCTGCCGTTGATCCCGCTGTTCGCCGAGCGCTACCCAGGGCTGTCGATCAGCTACGACATCGACTCGTCATTGAGTGACCTGATTGCGCAACGGCTCGATCTGGTGGTGCGCCTCGGCACCTTGGTGGATTCGAACCTGCGCAGCCGCAAGCTGGCCGATTACGACATCCTGCTGGTGGCAGCACCTGCGTTCATCGCCCGGCATGGCATCGAGCAGCCGGCGGATCTGGCCAACCTGCCTTGGATCGCCAACAGCAACCTGCACAACCCGACCAGCTGGACCTTGCAGGCCGGGGAGGGCGACAGCCTGAGCATCACCGGCACTGCCGCCTTCCAGTCCAACGCCAGCCATGCCATCCGCGCCATGGCCCGCGCATCGTTGGGGGTGGCCGTGCTGCCGGCGTGGTTGGTGGAGCAGGACCTGGCCAGTGGTGATCTGCAGCGGGTGTTGCCGCAGTACAGCCTGCCTGCGCAGCCGATCAGCGTGGTGTACCCCAACGGCAGTTACCTGCCGCACAAGACCCGGGTGTTCATCGACTTCCTGTGTGAGCATCTGGGCCGCTGAGCAAGGCTATCGCGGCAGCAATGCCAAGGCACAGTGGCAGGCACCGCGCAGGGCCGCCTCGGGTACGCCATCGCGTGCCTGCACCGAGATGCCATGCAGAAAGGTGGCGTAGAAATGCCCCAGGGCCTGCACATCGGTGTCGGGCGGCAACTGGCCCTGCTCGCGGGCACGGTCTAGCCGGGCAATGATCGATTCGCTGCGCTGGCGTCGGTGATCCGCCAACCACTGCTGCACCGCGATGTTGTCCGGGCCAACGCCGCTGGCCGCGCTGACCACCAGGCAGCCTTTGGGCTCGTCGGCACGGGTATAGGTAGCGATGGCGTCCTCGAGCATCTGCTCCAGCGCCTGGTGGATATCCGCCAGGGCCAGGGCGCGGTCGGCAAAACCGCCTTCGGCCGATTCGTACAGTGCCACGGCCTCTTCGAACAGTTGCTGCTTGCTGCCGAAGGCCGCGTAGATCCGCGCCGAGGCGATGCCCAGCCCGGCGACCAGCGCCGCCATCGAGGTGCCTTCGTAACCGTGTTCCCAGAACAACCGCAGCGCCTTGCGCAGTGCCTGTTGCTTGTCGAATTCCCGAGGTCGTCCTGCCATTGCCTGTCTGTCCGAATGCGTCAAACGGGCATTCTAGCCAATTCGCGGTTGACGGACAGCGTCGATGGCGCCTATTGTTTGTTGATCGACAAACAATAGGAAGGAATCCATGAAAACGCTCAAAGGCCCAAGCCTGCACCTGGCGCAGTTCAGCAGTGACAAGCCACCGTTCGATTCGCTGGACAGCATCGCCGGTTGGGCTGCGCAGCTGGGTTTCAAGGCCCTCCAGGTCCCGGCCTGGGATGCGCGGCTGTTCGATGTGGTCCTGGCCGCGCAGAGCACGGGGTACTGCGACGAGATCAAAGGGCAGCTGGCAGAACATGGCCTGCAGATCAGCGAACTGACCACCCATATGTTCGGCCAGCTGGTCGCGGTACACCCGGCCTATGACCCCCTGTGCGATGCGTTCGCACCTGCTTCGCTGGCCGGGCGCCCGGCGGCCCGCACGGACTGGGCCATCGAACGCATGAAGCTGGCAGCCCGCGCCAGCCGTAATCTGGGCCTGGCCGACATGGGGACGTTTTCCGGTGCCTTGGCCTGGCCTTATCTGTTCCCCTTCCCGCAGCGCCCGAAAGGCCTGGTGGAGGCTGCCTTCGAAGAGCTGGCGCGGCGCTGGCGGCCGATTCTCGATGTGTGCGACGAGCAGGGCGTGAACCTGTGCTTCGAGATCCACCCGGCCGAGGACCTGCACGACGGCACCAGCTTCGAGCGCTTCTTTGGGCTGGTGGGCGAGCACGAGCGCTGCCGTATCCTGTTCGACCCCAGCCATTTCGTGCTCCAGCAGCTCGACTACCTGGCCTATCTGGACCTGTATCACCCGTTCATCCGCATGTTTCACGTCAAGGATGCCGAGTTCAATCCGAGCGGCCGGCAGGGTGTCTATGGCGGCTACAGCGACTGGGCCGAGCGCGCCGGGCGCTTCCGCTCGCAGGGCGATGGGCAGGTCGACTTCAAGGCGATCTTTTCCAAGCTGGCGCAGTACGACTTCGATGGCTGGGCCACCCTTGAGTGGGAGTGCTGCCTCAAGGACCAGGAGGTCGGGGCCCGGGAGGGCGTCGAGTTCATCGACCGGCACATCATCCAGGTCACCGGGCAGGTCTTCGACGACTTTGCCGGAGCACCGGTCGACCCTGGGCAGATCCAGCGCATGCTGGGTATTGCCGCGGCTGGCAACGCAGCGGGAGCACGGGCATGAACGCAGTCAACGCACCGCGGGACGACGCGTTCGCCCATGTCTATGTGCAGGTGGAGGGGCTGCGCATCCATTGCGCCGTGGCGGGGGAGGGCGAGCCCGTGCTGCTGGTGCCCGGCTGGCCACAGACCTGGTATGCCTGGCGCCATGTGCTCCCTGCGCTGGCCGCGCGAGGCTTCAAGGCCATTGCCGTCGACCCGCCCGGTCTGGGTGACTCGGATCGGCCCGAACAGGGCTACGACACCGGCAACGTCGCTCGCCTGTTGCATGCGCTCATGGCGCAGCTGGGGCATGAGCGCTATCACCTGGTCGGCCACGATGTGGGCATGTGGGTGGCCTACGCCCTGGCCAGCGATCAGCCGCAAGCGGTGCGCTCGCTGGCGGTGGCCGAAGCGGTGATACCAGGCCTGGCTGCGGCGCCGCCGATCTTCGTCGAGCCGCAGGACAACATTTTCCTCTGGCATTTCCTGTTCAACCAGGTCCGCGACCTGCCGGAGTTCCTGATTGCCGGGCGTGAGGAGGGTTACTTGAACTTCATGTTCGATCGCTGGGCCATCCAGCGCCATGCCGTGGCGTCCGATGTCTATATTCGCGCCTATTCGTCACCGGGTGGGATGCGCGGTGGGTTTGCCTACTATCGGGCGATTCCCGAAACCATCCGGCAGAACCGCGAGCGTGCTGCCCGCCCGTTGCGCATGCCGGTGCTGGCGATCGGTGCCGAGCACGCCACCGGCGATGCGCCGTTGCAGACCCTGCAGGGGCATGCGCAGACGGTGCGTGGCGTGATCCTGCCAGGGTGCGGGCATTTCGTGATGGAAGAGGCGCCGGCCTTGTTCAACGAACACCTGCTGGCATTCCTGCAAGGCCCGGCGGCCAGTGGCTGAGCGCCGTGCTCAGGGCTCCAGCCCGATTCCGCGCAGGATGACGCTGGTCACGGTCTGTACTGCGCTTTCGAAGGCCGGGTCGGTCAGCGGGACACCGTCGTTGAGCAAGGTCACCTGATACCCGAAGTCGGCATAGTGCTGGGTCGCTGCCCAGATCATGTACAGCAGCGCCGACGGCTCTACCGGCAGGATCCGTCGGTCTTCCACCCACCCACGGATCTTGGCTTCCTTGAGCTGCGCCCAGGGCACCAGGGTGTCGTCCAGGGTCGGGCCGAGCACCGGCGCGCCGTGCAGGATCTCTTCGGCCCAGATCTTCGAGCCCAGCGGCCGTGAGCGCGAATGGCCCATCTTGGCGCGGATGTAGCTGGTCAGCACCACGCGTGGGTCGTCGAAACGCTCGAAACACAGCGCGTCCTGCTTCCACACATCCAGCAGGTCCTGCAGTACCGCGCGGTACAGCTCGTCCTTGGTGCTGAAGTAGTAGTGCAGATTGGAGCGCGGCAGCTGCGCCTGCTCGGCGATGTCGCCCATCGAAGTGGCGCCGTAGCCTTTGGCGGCGAACACCTGCTCGGCGGCCTGGAGGATCTTGTCGATGTTGCGCCGACGGATCTCGATCTTGTGGTTGGCCATGGGCTGTCCGTGGTGACCTGAACAGGGCAAGGCTAACAGCTTTGCAAGGCGTGTGGTGAAGGCGTCGCGGCCATCTGCTAACGTGCTCGCATTGCCCCGCCGAGTCTTGCGCCATGCCCTTCGCCGACAACCTGATCGCCTTCACCCTGGCCGCCACCTTGCTGACCCTGACGCCCGGCCTGGACACCGCGCTGATCCTGCGTACCGCCGCCGTGGAAAGCCGCCAGCAGGCACTGCGCGCCGCGCTGGGCATCAATGCCGGCTGTCTGCTGTGGGGCGCGGCGGTGGCCTTCGGCCTGGGCGCGCTGATTGCGGTATCGGAGCTGGCCTACAACCTGCTCAAGTACTGCGGCGCCGCCTACCTGGCCTGGCTGGGGGTGAACATGCTGCTGCGCCCGCGCCAGTCGATGGCACCGGCTGGCGAGCAGGCGCCGGCCACCGGCAACTGGTTCGTCAAGGGCATGCTGGGCAACCTGCTCAACCCCAAGGTCGGCATCTTCTATGTGTCCTTCCTGCCCCAGTTCATTCCCCAGGGCCAGCCATTGGTGGCCTGGACTTTCGGCCTGGTCGGTATCCATGTGCTGCTGGGGCTGCTCTGGGCGACCGGCCTGATCGCCGCCACCCGGCCGCTGGCCGAGGTGCTGCGCCGCGAACGGGTGATCCGCTGGATGGACCGCTGCACCGGCCTGGTGTTCGTACTGTTCGCGGCACGGCTGGCGTTGAGCCGACGCTAGTGTCCTGTCTCGGAAATACGTTCTCTTTTGGCGAGTGGCTTGGGTGTTCGGCCAAGGCGCCGCGACGAGTCATAGCAGGGCTATGGCGAGGAGTGGCAACGCCGGCCGGGCGCCCAAGACGCCGCCAAAAGTGAACAGCTTATTTCCGAGACAGGACACTAGACCAACGGCAGGTAGATGTCTGTCTGCCACTGCGCCTGCGGCGTCTGCGGGTACACGCTCAGGTAGTGGAAGAACAGCGGGTGGTCGCGCAGCTCTTCGCCGCTGGTCGGCAGCCAGTCGCGGTAGAGCGGGTAGATGGTCTCGCCGATGTGGTCCGGTGAGCCCACATGCCGTACCACGGCGCAACGCCCGCCGGGAATGACCAGCGTTCGCACACCGAATGGATTGGCGGCCACTTCGGCTTCGACCTCGCCGCAGATGGCGAAGCGAAAGTCCTCTGGTGCGGTGGTGTCGGGATTGTTGTAGGGAATGCCGAAGGTGCGTCGGGTGGCCACCGGCGACTCATTGCTTTGGGTGCGCCATTGGATGAAGCGGCCCACATTGGCCGGCAGTTGCGCGGGTGGGCCAAGGTGTTCCAGGGCTGCCACGCGGGTTTGCGTGAAATCGACGATACGGACTTGCATGCTGATGCTCCTGGCAAAGTGGGGAATGCGAAATGCCGTGTTCCAGGCGCGCCAGTCCGGCGCCCGGCGAAAGGCGCTCGGCGACAGTGCGAAGTCACGCCGGAAGGCACGGGCGAATGCCTCGGGGCTGTCGAAACCGGCATCCAGCGCCACCTGCAGCACCGCCAGCGCTGGGTCGGCGGCCAGCGCATGGCCGGCACGGCGCAGACGCATCAGTTGCACGTAGCGCGCCACCGGCACACCGACATAGGCGCTGAACTGGCGATGAAAGTGATGCACCGAGAAGTTCGCCACCTGGCTTAGGCGCTCCAGCGACAGGTCGCCGTCGAGGTTGCCCTCGATATGCGCGAGCACGGCGGCGAAGCGTTGATCGTAGGGGCAGTTGGGCGAGGGGCGAGACATCGGTGCGGGCTCCTGGGGTCACGGGCAGGCACAGGATGTGGCAGGTGGGCCGGGGCACGCCTAGCCGGGTTTGCTCAGGTGGCGCCGTTACGCGCCGCAAGTATGAGTGAGCGGTCAGGGTGGAGCTACGCTTTTGCCGGTGACGACGGGCCCGGACTTTCAGTTGGCCACAATAGCCAGTGTTCGATTCTCTTATGCAGGACATCAATGCCTGCACCCTGCGGATGCATTTGCGCCATCGCACCGACACGGTGGCGGGCAATGAAGTCGTCCTGCCCCAGGCTGTGGTTGGCAAGTGGCCCTGGGAGCATCAGCAGACAGCAGTCCGGAGGAGCACCGGCAATGCGCAGGCTGTCATGGTAGAGGTGCGCGGACTCCATGGCCTCCAGCTCGCAATGCTCGCCGCTACGCCACTTCGCGTCCAGAACCAGTGAGCGCACAGTCTGTCCGCTGCGCTCGACGATCAGAATGTCGGGAATTCGTTTCCGGCTGATACTGAAACCCTCGTACCCATGGCTCGGTTGAGCTTTGGGGAACACTCCTTGATAGAGCAGTTCAAGGCTGTGGCCGGAGGCCAGCTCGGCACGCCAGCAGAAATCTGCCTCCACCGTGATCGGGGCAGCGGGCCGGAGGCTGTTTCCGGTACAGCGCTGGAGAGTGTGCAGTACCTGGACGAAGCACCACATCTCATAGATGCCCCAGGAGTGATTCGCATGCAGTTGGTCCGAGAGCTGATGGCCTTCGACGCCAAGCGCCAACGCTTGTGTTCCAAGGCGGTGGGCCTTGCCATATAGCGGCTGGGCCGCGATCTGGGCAACGCCGCACGCGCTGCTGGCCCCCGGTGTAACGGCAGGGAACGGATGCTGACGCAATACTTGGGACACACGCGCGTCGAGTGCTTCGAGAAGCGCGAGTCGACGCTGAGCACGTTGCTCCTGTTGCTTCCTGGTGCCTTGGAGTGCATTTGCCCTCACTTTGACGCATAGCGCGCTGATGGCGGTCCTGAGCCTTTTGAGCAGGGCGAGCAATGCGCGATTGGCCTGTGTGTCGACGCTCGCACCAGACGTCCAGGCTGTGACCGGCATGTTGGTGTGCTTGGCGGCGAGCGCAGGATTTCGCAGGAGTGTCGAGAGTTTGGGGTCTCGCAGAGCCACAGGGTGCAGACGACGGACTTGCGAGAGCGGCAGCTTGCCACGTTTGGCCTGCAGCTTGGCATGCGGGATGCGGGCGACCTGTTCGACGGCTTCCAGGAAGGCATGGCCATGCTGGCGCAAGCGGGCCAGCAGCACCAGGTCCGCAAACTGCCCTGGCCGGCCATCGCTGCCGAACGCCAGGGTAGCCGCACTGATACCGCCCAATTGGCGAGGGTAGAGTGCACGTACCTGCGCGATCATTTCCTCGAATGGCAGATTGTCGGCCTTGGATGTCGCCGAACCAACCTGCAGGAAATATTCATCGACCGACCCCGTCGGGCGCAGGACTTCAACACGCACGCGCCCGGCGTAAAGCTCGGGTGTCCAGCGAAACCATCCGCGTGCCGACAATAGCTCCTCGTCATCCACATACAGAAGGCAACCGTCCTGGTCTGGTTTGAGCTCATACCGGGCGTCTTCCTCGAGC
Source organism: Pseudomonas sp. EMN2 (assembly GCF_009650555.1). NCBI lineage: Bacteria > Pseudomonadati > Pseudomonadota > Gammaproteobacteria > Pseudomonadales > Pseudomonadaceae > Pseudomonas > Pseudomonas sp. EMN2. The sequence continues at coordinate 26,192 of NZ_VZZR01000100.1, read as the reverse complement.
CCGCCCAGTACTCGGCCAATCTGTGCGACGACCTGCGTCTGCGCTGCATTTCTCACGCGCCTGCGAATGGTCAGCATGATTCAGCGCCAGAAGCGTGCGGAGCCGGTTTCCACGAGGTCTTCGTGCAAGGCACGGACCTTTGCTCCACAGCGCGTGAGGCCATGATCGAGCAGCACGTCATGAACCCGTGCAAGCGCTTTCTCGAACCGGGGCGAATGTTCGCCACGCAGCTTGGGCAGTACCCTGGCGTAGATGACGTCATCCAGTGCACTGAGGTCGGCATCGCTGACGTTGCGGAACGTCAGGTAGTTCAGTACATCGTTGATCGTGCGCCAGCCAAAATGCAGCCGTACCGGTTCCAGCGCCTCAACCAGCTGGCTCAGCAATGTGCGGGTCCGTTGGCGCACGCTTTCGGGCAGCGAGGCGGTTGACCAGCCAGGGAAACGTTCGACATCGATGTCCCAGAACTCCAGGGTGTATGCCCGGTCGAGTACCTTGTCCGACAGCCCGTGGGTGGTTTCATCCATGTTCAAGGTTCCGATGATGGCCAGGTTTGCGGGATAGCGAACCTGCATCGGAATCTGGTCGACGGTATCACCGAGCTGATGGAGCTCGATTAGACCCTGGGTCTCCATCGCCGAGAGAATCGGCGCCATGTACTGCTCTGGATGGGACAGGTTCATCTCGTCGAGGATGGCCACGAAGGGGATATCCGGGTTGTCTGCGGCCTGCAACAGCAGTTCCAGGAAGGGGGTGCTCAGGTAGGTGGATTCCTGAATCGGGCTCACGTAGCCCAGCAATGGGCTGGGGTCGTACCAGCCTGGCTGAACCGGGATCATCCGTATCCTGTGCGTCTCGTGTGGTTCAACCTGACAGAGTGCCTGGGCGTACTTGAGCGCCAATTGCGTCTTGCCAGATCCGGATATGCCCGAAAGCACAGCGAAGTGCCGCACGGGGTGGCTCCACAAGCCTGCATGAAGTTCGCTGACCAACTTTTCGTCCAGCGCGAGCTGGTCGCCGAAAAGCTGGTCGAGACGATCTTTCATGTGCGCCGCAGTAGGTAGCTCTGCCCGGTCACGCAACGATTCTGGCGTATCGCCGTCTTCCTGCGTTTCCCCCGCCAGGGTTTCCGGTGTCCAGTCGATCATGCTTGCCCAGCGCTGGCCGCGCTCGGTCAACTGCAGAAGCTTGCCAGCGGTCGGGGCAATCAGCCCCAGCGAAATGAACCAACCGATGATCGACGAGGGCATGAAACTTGTGGTCCAGCCAGGATTCACCGATTGCAGCAAGTCGATCAGTTGCACCTTGCGTTTTGGGCCAGTTGCCAAGGCCTTGAGCAGATGGTCGGTACCCAGCACGCGGGTCAACAAGTGGTCGGCAAACTCGTCCGGATCCTGGCTCTCCAGCAGGTTCATGCCGCGTGCCGTCAGTTGATAGCTGTCGCCGTCGCGCTTGCACAGGTCGAACTCTCGGGAGATCACATTGATCATGGTCCCGATGCTGTTGTCGGCCAATTTGGGATTGTGCTGTCTGAGCAGATCGGCGAACTCCTCCCGGGTCACGCCCTCATCGAGCTCCGGCAGCAGGGCCAGCAGGGTCTGCAGGCCGCCGGCGAGGGAAGTCAGCCCTTTGCGTCGCACAAGGGCGGGCAGGGGGGTAAGCCCGTCGTCGTTGGCGGGTTGCGAAACGGCGCTCTCGGTGGTGGTGCTCGTCTCCAGGCGTTCATACAGCAGCCAGGGCACGCATACCTGCGTCACCAGCGTTGCCTGATTCGTGCAGGCTTTCAAGGCTCGATCGGTCCTGGCGCGAATGGCCCTGTGCATTTGCACGGGATGGTCGTGGCGGTTGCCGCCGAGCTTGAGGTGCAGTGTCTTGAGCCGCCCAAGGTCCGACAGCGTGGTGAAGTGCTCAGGATACAGCGCGCAAAGTACGCGGTTGAGTTTCAACCAGGGCATACGGTCGCACAGCTTGCGCAGCCTGCTCACCAAACTTTCATAGAGCCCGATCAACTGAGATTCCACTTGCACGGGATCATCGGGCAAGCTTTCAGCCGCAGCGACGGAGAACCATAGGACGAATGACTTATCCTGCAACGCCGGTTCGATTCGTACATGGCCGTTGCCAGTGCTGGTCACTGGGTTGTCATTCCATAGTTTGTGCAGGAATTTCGCATCGAGCAGATCAACAGGGTCTCGCTTGCGGACCTGGGCGAGGAACCTCTCGAGTTCCTTCATCCAGCCGTCAGTACCTTTGTGCAGAATCGAGCTGGCGAGGATGGACTCGATATGACCCTGCAATTCCTTGTTTGTCACAACCCTAATGCTCACGGATCCCTCTGCTGTGCTTATCGTTCTACGAGCGCAGCATGCTAATGCGTCTGGTGTTATGTGGCTATGAGCTATCACCGTAAAATCGAGAAGTGCACGCAGCGGCGAACAGGCGCGTGCATGGCGAGGACCACGGACAGCCCGCCAGGCCAAATAGCCCGCCTTTTAACATCGCATCCCTCTGCTACCCTTGCCACTCAGCACCGAAGCTGAAAGCAGTCGCTGGCGGTTCAAGCGTTCACCTCCCGGGCTTCGACTTACCCATTTCGAGCGGTATGACCCACCTGGGAGGTGTGAATGCGCACTCGATTTTCCTGCGTCCTGGCCGTGATGCTGGCGTTGCATGGTGCCCCTTCGTTCGCCGAGACGGCGGCCCCTGGCCCGGCGGTGCCCGAGCCCGCCGCCGCCAAGCAGGCGGTGTTCACCCAGGAGCAACTGGACCAGATGCTGGCCCCCATTGCCCTGTACCCCGACCCGTTGCTGGCGCAGGTGCTGATGGCCAGCACCTACCCGGGCGAGGTGGCCGAAGCGGTCACTTGGTCGAAGGCTCACCCGGACGCCAAGGGCGATGACGCGGTCAAGCAGGTGGCCAGTCAACCCTGGGACCCCAGCGTGCAGGCGCTGGTGGCCTTCCCCCAGGTGCTCGCCACGCTGGGCCAGGACCCGGTCTGGGTGCAGCGCCTGGGCGATGCCTTCCTGGCCCAGCCGGACGACCTGATGAACGGCGTACAGCGCCTGCGCCAGCAAGCCAAGGCCGCCGGCAACCTGCAGAGCAACCAGTACCAGAACGTCACCGTGCAGGCCGCTCCGGCCAGCACGCCCGCAGCCAACCAGAGTGCCCCGGCCAGCAACCAGACCATCATCATCCAGCCCGCCGACCCGCAGACGGTCTACGTGCCCAGCTACAACCCCACGACCACCTACGGCACCTGGGCCTACCCAGCTTCGCCGCCGGCCTACTATCCGCCGCCGCCGGCCTACTACCCGGGCCAGGCGCTGGTGGCCGGGCTGGCGTTCGGCACCGGGGTGGCGATCGTGGCTTCGTTGTGGGGCGACTGCGACTGGAACCACCATGACGTCGATATCGACGTCAATCGCTACAACAGCCTCAACGTCAACAACCAGATCAACACCATCAACAACAAGTGGCAGCACAACCCGGTGCACCGTGACGGCGTGCCTTACCGCGATGCTCGCAACCGCGAGCAGTACGGCCGCCAGCTGGATGGCGCGCGCGACCGTGCCGCCTACCGTGGCGACGATGCACAGCGTGCAAGGGAGCGGCAGAACGCGCTGAATTCGCTGGACCGCCATGGCATCGAACGGCCCGCCACCAGTAACGTGCAGGCCCGTGACCGCGTGCGCGAAGCCCAGGCCCAGCGCAATGACAGCCGCCTTGCCGAGCGGCGCCAGGATGCGCCCAGGACCAATCCGGCTATCCAGCAGCGCCAAGGGCAAGGCCAGGCCCGTCAGCAACTGGCGCAACGCCAGGGCGCTGGTGCTGCCCGTAACAATGCCTTCGACGGTGTACGTTCACCGTCGCGCAGCAGCCTGCAGGCGGACCGGGGGCGTACCAGCCAGGCCTTCGCCCAGCGTGGCGGCGGCCAGCGGGCAGCAGGGCAACAGGTATCCCGCCCCAGCGGCGGGGGCGGGCGCTTTCATGGAGGGGGCCGCCGATGAACATGCCCAACACAAGGTTGTTATGGCTCGCGGCCTGCCTGGCCTGGCCAGGCCTTACGGCAGCGCAGGAACACTTCGCCACCCCGGAGCAGGCCGTCGAAGCCTTCGTCAGCGCACTGGGCACCCAGCCACCGGACGAAGCGCGCTTCGGCCAGCTGCTCGGCGAGGACTGGCGCACCTACATACCCCGTGGCGGTGTGCAGCACCGCGATGTCGATACTTTCCTTGCGCAATACGCTAAAGCGCACCGTATAGAACGAACCGACGAGCACCGCGCGCGGCTGGCGGTGGGTGACGCCCACTGGACCTTGCCCATCCCCTTGGTGCAAGGCGCCAACGGCTGGCATTTCGACCTCAAGGCCGGCAGTGCCGAGATCCGCGCCCGGCGAATCGGGCGCAACGAACTGGCGGTGCTGCAGTCGATGCTGGCCTACCACGACGCGCAGATGGACTATGCAAGCCAGGACCGCAACGGCAACGGCGCACTGGAGTACGCCCGGCGCATCTTCAGCACCCCGGGCCAGCACGATGGCCTGTACTGGGCCGATGACGGCGATGGCCAGATCAGCCCGTTGGGTCCGTTGTTCGGCCAGGAGCAGGCGGGTGAGGACTGGTACGGCTATCACTTCCGCATCCTCGAAGCCCAGGGCCCCTCGGCGCCGGGCGGCGCCTACGACTACCTGATCGGCGATCGCATGAGCCGTGGCTTCGCCCTGGTCGCCTGGCCGGCCCGTTACGACGACAGCGGGGTGATGAGTTTCATGATCAGCCACGACGGCGAGGTGTTCGAAAAGGACCTGGGGCCGGAAGGCGAGCAAGTGGCCAAGGCGATGAAACGCTTTGATCCGGACAGTAGTTGGAAGCCGGTGGAGGTTGGTGCCGACTAGGCGAGCCATCCAAGGTGTCAACAACGTGTCGAGGTGGTGCGGCTGGCCGTTTCGGATTACATGCGTGAGGTTTGGATTGACCGGGCAGGGCGGTGCTCTGCCCGGTCATGAGGGTGTGATTTTACTATGGAAGGCTGCTGTTATCGGGATTGCGGATTGACAAGTTCGATTCAGCAGGCGACGAAGGGGACTGATCTTCGGCAGCTTTTTCGAGAAACTCAATAAGGGATTGTATGTGTTGCATATAATGTGAGTGCCCATGAGTGTCTATCGCTCCCGCTGGTGGGAAACCGCGGGCCTTTGCGAGGATGACAGTCCCCGCGTTGGTAATGTCTATCAAGGCATTTCGATCTTCGGTGTCTGGATATTTTAAAAGTTTTGACACTGTTTTTTTATGCGCGTTGATTTTGCGGGCTATCTTCTGGACGTCGGAGTCGAGGTGGTCGTCAGGATTATAAAGCTTTGTGACTAATGAGTTTCTTTGTTTGTTTATTGATCCGGTGGTTTTTTTATTTGTTTGTTGTGTTCCAGTGTCACCCGATTTAGAGGGGTAGAAGGGTTGATGCTGATGGTTTTGACTTTCCCATGCCCGCTCGGGTCGATGAAGTTGATCGAGTCACCGGCACAGTATGCATAACTATTGATGCCGCCTCGTTTGAATGGGCTCTGGCTGTCAGGTGATTGGAATCTCATGAGTGTCGGGTTGTAGCTTCGATAACCGCGACCTAGTAGATAGTAATCACCAATTTTTTGTATGAGTTCACCGTTAAATCCCAATATTGGCTGCGTTGTTGAATACACATTTCGCCGTCCATAAGGAGTGTAAGCTAGCGCGTGGCCTGGGATTGTACTTAGGATGGTGCCTTGTCGCTCAATTCCCAGTAGCAGTGTTTGGGTTGTGGTACGTTCTGCCAAAGGACTTCCATTGAATCCGAAGAGAGAGTACTTCTCATTTATGGAGATAACGTGATGGAGATTCTGGGCTTGATAGAATAATTTATTTTCTTGTTGCGCCATGATATTGACTCCTCCAACTGTTTTTGATGTTACGTTGAGGGGTATCGATTCAAGGTGCAACTAGTAGAATTGTCAGTTCCTTACCGCCATTGACCCCGAATGGCTGTGCGTGGTCTGCTGGGCTTCTTTGCACGTGAACCCGCTCCTGCAGGCTGTGTGGGATGCCTGTGGCGGGTTTACCCGCGAATGGCCCTCCGATCCTTCAAAGGAAGCTGAAGATCCATGTCCGACTACAAGCTCCACTGCTTCGCCGAGTCCGGCAACGCCTACAAGGTCGCCTTGATGCTCGAGCTCACCGGCCAGCCCTGGCAGGCGGTGTTCGTCGACTTCTTCAACGGCCAGACCCGCGGCCAGGCCTGGCGCGACCAGGTCAACGAACAGGGCGAAGTCCCGGTGCTGGAGCATGCCGGTGAAACGCTCACCCAGTCGGCGCTGATCCTCGATTACCTGGCCGAACGCACCGGCCAGTTCGGCCCGCGGGATGACGCCGAGCGGCGTGAGATCTGGCGCTGGATGCTGTTCGACAACCACAAGTTCACTTCTTACTACGCGTCGCTGCGGTTCATCTTCTGCCTGAAAAAATCCGGTGAGACCGATGTCACGCGCTTCCTGCGCGAGCGGGCCACGGCGGCGTACCGCGTCGTCGATGCGCACCTGGCGCAGACGCCGTTCATGGTCGGTGGCCGGCTGACCATCGCAGACCTGTCGCTGGCGGGGTATGTATTCATGCCCGAGGATACCGGGATCGACCTGAAGCAGTTCGCGCATATCGAGGCGTGGAAGGCGCGGATCATGGCGATGCCGGGGTGGAAGCATCCGTATGAACTGATGCCGCGGGCGGCGGCTGGCGACTAGCCGCACTCGGCCCCTGGTTCAGCCCACCACGCGTAGCCACGGCCAGCGCGCCCGGTAGCTCTCGGCCTTGGCGCGGAACAATTCAGGCTGGTGGTTGAGCGGATTGCTGCGCAGCAGGTCGTGCTGCAGGTCGTCGAGGCCATGGGTGCTGTACAGCTCGCCACTGGCGATGCCCAGGCCCAGGCAGGTCGAGCTGACCAGGTAGCGGTCGATGCCGTCGGTGACCTTGGTCAGGCGCGGATAGGGCACGCCGAACCGCTCGGGGTACCACAGGTGCACCCGGGCCTGGTTGCGCGCTTCCAGGGTGACGCCGAGGTCGGCGCCCAGCGCCTGGACGGCCTGGATCACCCGGTCCTCTGCCTCCCAGGAGAGGTCCTGGTCGAAGTAGATGATGTCGTAGTCCTTCACGCCCCAGCCCGGCTCGCGGCCTGCGCGGTGGTTCCACAGGGCCTGGAACAGGCAGCCGGCGGTGAGCATCGCTTCGGGCAGCTCGAGTGCTGGCAGGCGCTCGAGCAGAATACGGTTGATCGGGTTTTCCAGCGCCAGCGCGATCACGCGCTCGGAGGTGAGTGGTGGCATCGTCCAGTCCTTGGCAATGGTAGAGGGCTGCGAGGATAACCGGATCGGTCGGCGCTGTTAACCGCGTGTCGAGGTGGGGAGGGTGCCCGTTTCGGTCACCGTTTGCTGCTGGTCTGCACGCAGCACGGCCAGCCGGCGTTGTTCGTATTGCTCCTGGCTAAGCCCTTGGCGCTGCAACGCTTCGAGCTGCAGTTGGCGCGCTTCGCCGGCGGTGAATGGGCGCAGTTCGGGGTGGTTGGCACAACCGCTCAGTACGGCGATGGCCAGGGCGGCGAGCAATAGGCGAGGGGTGTTCATCGGGCGCTTTCCATGATCGGTGGATCGATGGAGCGAGCTTAGGGCGCACGCCCGATGAGGAGAAATTGCCGCGCTCGATAGTGACTATCGAGGCGGCAAGCAGGCGGTCAGAACTTGTAGTTCACGCTGGCTTCGAGGGTACGCGGCGCGCCCGGGGTGGCCAGGTCGACCGAGCCGTGGGCCGAGGCATAGTAGTCGCGGTCGAAGGCGTTCTTCAGGCGCAAGGCCGCATCCCAGTGCTGCACGCTGTACAGCAAGGCGGCGTCGAAGGTGGTGTAGGCGGGCATCACCACCTTGTTGTCCAGCGCGGTGTAGCGGTCGTCGACGTAGTTGGCGCCGGCGGCTACGCGCCACTCGGGGGTGAGGGTGCGCACCAGCCAGACATTGGCGCTGTTGCGTGGCGTCAGGGTGGGCACCTGGCCTTCGTTGGCCACGCCGTTGGTCTTGCTGTTGGACTTGGTGATCTCGGCGTCCAGGTAGGCGTAGCCGGCATACACCTGCCATTTGTCGCTGAGCTGGCCGCTGAGGGTCGCCTCGAAGCCGTCGGTGCGCTGTTCACCGGCCAGGATGGTCAGGTTGGGGTTGGCCGGGTCGGCGGTCTTCATGTTGGTGCGTTCGAGGCGGAACACCGCCGCGGTCAGCGACAGGCGGCTGTCGAGCAGGTCCCACTTGGCGCCCACTTCATAGTTGGTGGTCTCTTCCGGCTCCAGGCCGGCGTTGCTCGGGGCGACCGCGAACACTTCGCCCGAAGGCTGGTAGCTGCGGCTGACCGACACATAGTAGGACTGGATCTGGTCAGGCTGGAACACCAGGCCCGCACGTGGGCTCCAGGTCTTGTCGGTGCGGTCGAGGTCGACGTTCTGCACACGGGCGTCGTTGTACTCCTGGCCGAAGATGTCGTAGCGCACACCCAGCAGGGCTTTCCACTGCGAGGTCAGCTCGATCAGGTCCTGCACGTAGAAACCGCTGGTCTGCTGGTAGTTGGTGCCGTTGGACGACAGGTTGGCGGCGTGGTCTGGCACGCCCACCAAGGCGTCGCGGTACACCGGCACGCGGGCCACGTTGTTCTGGCTGTAGACGCGCTGGTACTTGTCCTGGAAGCCGACCTCCACGCCGTACAGCAGGTTGTGCTGCATGCCGGCCAGTTGCGCCTGCTGCTTGAGCTCGGTCTGGTTGAACACACCGCTTTCATCGCGCGCCACGTTGCCGCGGTTGAGCTTGACCAGCAGTTCACCGTTGGGCGCGGTGACGAAGCGGGTTGGGCTGCTGTCGGCCAGGGTGTTGTTGCGGTCCAGGTCGTAGCGGTAGTAACGGCTGGTGTTGGTCAGGGTGAAGTCGTCGTTGATGCGGTAGTCGAGGCTGGCGGTGAACGAGAACACCTCGCTGCGGGCATAGTCCTGCGAGGCGTTGCCCGAGCCGAAGCGCTTGTCGCGGTCGACGTTGGCCGGGCGGTCACCCACGGCCGGGATGCCGAAGTCGATCAGGCGCTTGTCGTACAGGTAGGTGGCGCCGAGGTTCAGCTCCAGGTCGTCGGACAGCTTGAACCAGGCCGATGGAGCGATGGCCTTGCGGTCGATGTAGCCGTCGTCGCGGAAAGTGTCGCTGTCTTCGAAGGCACCGGTGACGCGGTAGGCCTGGTTGCCCTCGGGGGCGGCCCAGCCGCTGTCGAACTGGGTGCGGCGTTTGCCCTCGGTGTCGAGGGTCATGCCCACTTCCTGCTTCGGCGCCAGGCCCGGTTTCTTGCTGATGCTGTTGATCAGACCACCGGACGAGCCACGGCCGTAGAGCACGGCGGCAGGGCCCTTGATCACTTCGACGCGCTCGACGTTGGAGAGGTCGCGAAAGTACAGGGCATCGTCGCGAATGCCGTCGACGTACATGTCGCCGATGGCGCTGAAGCCGCGAATGGTCACCTGGTCGCGCTGGCCGTCGCCGTTCGACAGGCCGACGCCGGGCACGTTCTTGAGCACGTCTTCCATGGACTGGGCGCCCTGGTCCTTGATCACGCTTTCGGGCACCACGTTGACGGTCTGCGGGATATCGCGCAGCGGTGCGTCGATCTTCAGCGCGCTCTTGCTCTCGCTGGCCTTGTAGCTCTGCTGCTCGTAGGCGCTGGTCACCGAGGTGGCCGGCAGGGCCAGCGGGTCCTTGGTCTGCGCATGGACAGCAGGGATGACCAGCAGGCCCAGCATCGACAGGGATACTGGAGCAACAGACTTTTTCGACATGGGAATACGACTCGTTGTTGTTTGAGGTGGCGAATGGTAATGGTTCGCAAATGTAAAGCAAGTGTAAAGATGAAATATTCGGAAAAATATTTCATTTCGTGGGTGGCTATTCGTTTGGGTGTATTTGTGTTTCGCGCAGAGGCTTCTGGCCCCTCATCGGATTTGGGTAATAAAGATCGGGTGATGGCCACCAGGTGCTGGGCGGTGTTTTTGCAGCGCCTATGAGATCGAGCGCCGCGCGGGCGGCGCTCGATCTTGAGGGCGCTGCAGATCTATCGCCATGCACCTGGCAGCCCACATGCAATCCCAAGTCATGTCACCCCCGACTACCCCCTCAACGCGGCATGTACCCCAACTGCCACGCCCGTGGAATAAACCGGCTCACCAAGGCCAGCACACAGGCCAGGCCACAGCTTGCGAACAACGCCAGCAACCCCAGCCGTTGCTCCAGCCAGGCGCCGATGGCTGCGCCCAGCAGCATCCCGCTCCAGGGCACCAACTGCACCCGCCAGCCCTGCCGCCGCTCGCCCAGCAACCAGCGCCCCAGCCCGCGGCCAAACCGCGAAAGCGCGCCGGTGACATAGGTCAAGCCAATCGGCAGACCATTCACCTGCTCGACCACAGCATTGAGCATGCCCATTGCCAGGATCGCCGCGACCAGCGCCGGGAAGCTCGTTGCCAGCGGCCAGGCGGCGGCAAACGCAAGCAGGCCGGCAACCACCAGCAACAAGGGTGAGGCCCGCCGGCGAAAGTGCCGGGCCAGCAGCACCCCCAGGGCATTGCCCAGCACGAAACTGAAGATCGCCAAGGCCAGGCGCAGCACCAACGCCAGGTCGGCCTGGCTGATGGCCACCGCCAGGCGCGTGGTATTGCCGCTCATGAACGAAACGAAATCACCCAGCGCCAGCAGGCCGATGGCGTCGGTCATGCCCGCCAGCACCGACAGCCCGGCCACCAGCCCCAGGCCAACGCGGCCGCGCAGCACCTGCAGCCTGGCGCGGCGAGCACTGTGCAGGGAAGAGGCGGTGGGCAGCATGAGGGTATGTCTCCGACAGTGGGGTCCCGATCTTATACCGGCGCCAAGGCCTTGCGCATGGGCACGCAGGGAACGTGGGAGTAGCCAGGCCTGGAGGCAGGCACGGCTGTAGACGATACGCGGCAATTGCAACAGCACCCAGGCAAACCACGCAGTGGGCCGGCGCAATCAGCCGCTGCTGGCGATCCCCGGGCGGCAGGCTCATGCTGCGGACTCCCCACGGTTGGCCGCGAGGCATGCGATGCAAAAGGATACGCCGGTAGTCCTGATCAACGGCCTGATCGGCTGCCTGGATCATCCCGCACTACACGACACCCTGCCTACCCGGGTGATCGCCCCCGACCTGCTCGGCTATGGCACGTTGCAGGACACCGCGCCGAAACTGATCGATATTCCCGCCCAGGTCGAGCACCTGCACCGCCAGTTGCAGGCGCGCAACGTGGCGCGGGTACACCTGGTCGGGCATTCGGTGGGCGGGGTGGTGGCGCTGATGTTCGCTCACCGCTACCCGCAGCAGGTGGCCAGCGTGACCAGTGTCGAAGGCAACTTCACCTTGAACGATGCGTTCTGGTCGGCCTCGGTGGCGCGCATGGACCGCGAAGCGGTCGAAGAGCTGCTGGCAGGCTATCGGGCCGATCCTGGCGCTTGGCTGGCACGTGCCGGGGTCGCGCCCGATCCACGGCGGCTGGCCCTGGCACAGCGCTGGCTGGCCCATCAGCCGGCAGCCACCTTGCAGGCCATGGCCGCTTCGGTGGTCGCGGTCACTGGCGCGGCCCGCTACCCGCAGCAGCTACAGGCGGTGTTTGCCGCGACGCCGGTGCACCTGCTGGCCGGCGAGCACTCACGCGCCGGCTGGGACGTGCCCCACTGGGCCGAGCGGGTGGCGGCAAGCTATACCGAGCTGGCGGGCGTGGGCCACCTGATGATGCTCGAAGACCCGCAAGGCTTTGCCAGTGCCATCGCCCGCCTGCTCGGCTGACGACCGCCCTCAGAACGAGCCGGTACGGACTTCGCCACTGCGCACGTAGTGGGCAAGCAGCACGCCCTTGGGCGTAGTGGCCGATTCCACCAGCTCGAAGGCGGCCGCTTGCGCGTCATCACCGAACAGCCGCTTGCCACGGCCGAGCAGCAGCGGGTGAATCAGCAGCCTCAGCTCATCCACCAGGCCGGCGGTCAGCAGCTGGCGCACCAGTTCGCCGCTGCCCTGGGTCAGGAGTACGTCGCCGTCCTGTTGCTTGAGCGCGCGAACCGCGCCGGCCACATCCGCGCCCAAGCCATGGCTGTTGTGCCAGTCGAGCGAGCCGGGATGGTGGGTGGCAACGTGCTTGGGCACGCGATTGAACAGGTCGGCCAGCGAGCTATCGTCCGATTGGTGCTCAACGTGCGGCCAGTACCCGGCGAAGATGTCGTAGGTGCGCCGCCCCAGCAGCAGCTCGAACGGCTGGCTGAACAGCGTCTGCATGGCCTGGCCGAAGGCTTCGTCGGCCAGCGGCGGGATCCAGCCGCCGTGGGTGAAGCCGCCGCTGGTATCTTCCTGCGGGCCGCCGGGGGCCTGCATGACGCCGTCGAGGGTGATGAAGGCGGCGACGATAAGCTTGCGCATGGGGTGTTCCTCTTCAGGTGGCTGTTCGAGGGGTAGTCGAACGGGGCGGGCTGAAATCGACAGGAACGATAGAACATCGGCGACGCGTTGGTGGCTTCAATCGCCGGCAAGCCGGCGATTGAAGCTGGTGTGGACGGGGATGTTTACAACCAGTACGTCACCGCCCACCACCCCAGCCCACCCATGACCACGGTGTAGGGCAGCGCCATCCACACCATGCGCCCGTAGGACAGGCGAATCAGCGGCGCGATCGCTGAAGTCAGCAGGAACAGGAACGCCGCCTGGCCATTGGGCGTCGCCACGCTGGGCAAGTTGGTGCCGGTATTGATCGCCACGGCCAGGGTCTCGAAGTGCTCGCGGCTCATGGCGCCGCTGACGAACGCCTGCTTGACCTCGGTGATGTAGATGGTGGCGACGAACACGTTGTCGCTGATGGCCGAGAGCAGGCCGTTGGCCAGGTACAGCATGCCCGGCTGCTGCTCGGTCGGCAGCGCCAGCACCCAGGCGATCAGCGGGCTGAACAGCTGCTGCTGGTGGATCACCGCCACCACCGCGAAGAACACCACCAGCAGCGCGGTGAACGGCATGGCGTCCTGGAACGCACGGCCCAGGCGGTGCTCGTCGGTGATGCCGGTGAACGCAGTGATCAGCACGATCACCAGCAGGCCGATCAGCCCCACCTCGGCGATGTGCAGGCCCAGGCAGACGATCAGGATCAGCGCCGCCAGCCCCTGCACCACCAGGGCGATGCGTTGCGCCGGGGTGCGTGCGGCGTCGTCTTCGGCGGCGTAGGCGGCCAGTACCTGGCGCACGCGCTCGGGCATCAGCGTGCCGTAGCCGAACAGGCGCAGCTTCTCCAGCAGCACGCAGGTGACCAGGCCTGCGGCCAGTACCGGCATCGACACCGGCGCGACCTTGAGGAAGAAGTCGGCGAAGTGCCAGCCCATCTCATGGCCGATCAGCAGGTTCTGCGGCTCGCCCACCAGGGTGCACACGCCGCCCAGCGCGGTGCCCACCGCGCCATGCATCAGCAGGCTGCGCAGGAAGGCGCGGAACTGGTCGAGGTCGTCGCGGTGCAGCTGTTCGACCTGCTGGTCGCTGTCCAGTGACGACTCCTCGCGGGGGTTGGTGCCGGAGGCGACCCGGTGGTAGACCGCGTAGAAACCCACGGCGGCACTGATGATCACCGCGGTCACGGTCAGCGCGTCGAGGAACGCCGAGAGGAACGCCGACAGCACGCAGAACAGCAGGGCCAGCGCGGCCTTGCTGCGCACCCCCAGGAGGATCCTGGAGAACAGGTACAGCAGCAGCTCTTTCATGAAGTGGATGCCGGCGACCATGAACATCAGCAGCAGGATCACCGGAAAGTTGTGTTGCAGCTCTTCATACAGCGCTTCGGGCGTGGCCATGCGCAGCAGCAGCGCTTCGACCAGCAGCAGGCCGCCGGGCATCAACGGGTAGCACTTGAGGGCCATGCCCAGGGTGAAGATGAACTGCAGCACCAGCGCCCACCCCGTGACCACCGGGCCGAGGGTTGCCAGCAGCAGCGGGTTGAGCAGCAGGAACAGGCAGATGACCGCCTTGTACCAACGCGGCGACTGGCCCAGGAAGCTGTGGGCGAGGGCGCTGGGCAGGGATTGCGACATGAATTTGTATCCTTTTGATTCTACAGTGGCGCACGGTGCCGCATCGGGCCCCGAGGTGCAAGGCGTGCAGTCCCGCTTTTGGCACATGTGCGGCCTTGTGGGTGCGCTAAGATCCTGCGCGTGAACCCTTTTCCCACAGGAGTGCCGTCCGTGACCGAATACACCGCGTTCAAGGTTGAACTGACCGACAACATCGCCCACGTGCAAATCAACCGCCCGGACAAGATCAACGCGATGAATGCCGCCTTCTGGGAGGAGATCGTCGACATCTTCCAGTGGATCGACGACACCGACGCGGTGCGCGCCGTGGTGATCAGTGGCGCCGGCAAGCATTTCTCCTCGGGCATCGACCTGATGATGCTGGCCTCGCTGGCCGGCCAGCTGGGCAAGGACGTCGGCCGCAACGCCCGCCTGCTGCGCCGCACCATCCTGCGCATGCAAAGCTCGTTCAACGCCGTGGACAACTGCCGCAAGCCGGTGCTGGCGGCGATCCAGGGTTACTGCATCGGTGGCGCCATCGACCTGGTCTCGGCCTGCGACATGCGCTACTGCGCCAGCGACGCACAGTTTTCGATCAAGGAAATCGACATGGGCATGGCCGCCGATGTCGGCACCCTGCAACGTTTGCCGCGTATCATCGGCGACGGCATCATGCGCGAGCTGGCCTTTACCGGGCGCATGGTCGATGCCGAAGAGGCGCTGCGCATCGGCCTGGTCAACCGGGTTTATGCCGACCACGCCGCATTGCTCGATGGAGTCTTTGCCATTGCCCGCGAGATTGCCGCAAAATCACCGATCGCGGTGGCCGGCACCAAGGAGCTGATCAGCTACATGCGTGACCATCGCGTCGACGATGGCCTGGAGTACATTGCCACCTGGAACGCCGCCATGTTGCAGTCCGAAGACCTGCGCGTGGCGGTGGCCGCCCACATGAGCAAACAGCAACCGACGTTCGCCGACTGACCCCGTTGGCGGGCGCCTTCAAGGGACCGCAACGATGTCAGCACGCTGGACAACCGCAGTACTCGACCCGCAGATCACCGGGGGGCTGGCCGTCGCCCGCAGCCCGGAAGGGTTCCTGGTGGACGCCAATGGCGCGCTGTTCCCCCGCGACTGGCTCAAGCGTCAGGCACTGGACGTGCTGTGCGAGCACGGCATCGGCCACTTCGACGGCCAGCCGGTGTTCCTGCTCGAACTGCGCAGCGCCGGCGAGGTGCCGGGCTGCGCCTGGCAGGGCTTGCGCCGGTTCATGCTCGAAGGCGACTTCGACACCTACAAGGTGCTGGGTTACGCCGCGCAGATCGGCACCTGGGCCCGCGAGCACCGCTTCTGCGGCAGCTGTGGCCAGGCGATGACGCAGATCCACTGGGAGCGGGCGATGTACTGCCAGCCCTGCGACCTGCGCAGCTACCCGCGCATTTCACCGAGCATGATCGTGCTGGTTACCCGTGGCGACGAGGTGCTGCTGGCGCGCTCGCCGCGTTTCGTGACGGGCGTCTACAGCACCCTGGCCGGTTTTGCCGAGCCAGGCGAGTCGGCCGAGGACTGCCTGGTGCGCGAGGTGCGCGAAGAGGTGGCGGTGGAGGTGAAGAACATCCAGTACGTCGGCAGCCAGTGCTGGCCGTTCCCGCACTCGATGATGCTCGGTTTCCATGCCGAGTACGCCGGTGGCGAGATCGTCATGCAGCCGGACGAGATCGAGGATGCGCAGTGGTTCAGCGTGCACGAGCTGCCGCCGCTGCCGGCCGGGCGCTCCATCGCCCGCTACCTGATCGACTTGTATGTGGCGCGGCGCTTAGGCCTGGCCGAACCAGTGCTGCCACGCTAGGCGGACGGTCAACGCCAGCACCACGGCGATGAACACCGGGCGGATGAACTTGCTGCCGCCGCTGATCGCCGTGCGTGCGCCGAAGAACGCGCCGACCATCACCGACAGGCCCATACACAGGCCGACGATGTAGTCCACCTGCCCGGAAATGATGAACACCGTCAGCGCCGCGATGTTGCTGACGAAGTTCATGCTGCGCGCCACGCCGCTGGCGCGGACCAGGTCGATGGGGTAGAGCAGCAGCGTGCTGACGGTCCAGAACGCGCCGGTGCCGGGGCCGGCGACGCCGTCGTAGAAACCCAGGGTGAAGCCTTGGGGGAACTGCCATTTCTTCTTGATCGGCGCATCGGCGTCCAGCGGCGCCTTGGGCGTGCCGCCGAACAGCAGGTAGACGCCGCAGGCGAAGACGATCACCGGCAGCATCTTGTTCAGCCATTCGGCCGGCATGTAATGGGCCACCACCGCACCCAGCAGCGCGCCCGCCAGGGTGCCTGCAATCGCCTGGCGCCACTGCGCCGGGTGGAACAGCTTGCGACGGTAGTAGGTGATGCTGGCCGTGGCCGCGCCGAAGGTGGAGCTGAGCTTGTTGGTGCCCAGCACCAGGTGCGGCGGCATGCCGGCGGTGAGCAGCGCCGGGGTGGTCAGCAGGCCGCCGCCACCGGCGATGGCATCGATGAAACCGGCGACGAAGGCGACCAGGGCGAGGATCAGCAGGGTGAGCGGTTCTACGGTGAGTTCGAAGGGCATGGGGGTCGGCAGGCTGGAAGGCAGGGGTGCGGCAAACTGCCGCGCTAGAGGGGTGACATGG
Organism: Pseudomonas sp. EMN2; assembly: GCF_009650555.1. Lineage (NCBI taxonomy): Bacteria > Pseudomonadati > Pseudomonadota > Gammaproteobacteria > Pseudomonadales > Pseudomonadaceae > Pseudomonas > Pseudomonas sp. EMN2. Next base: position 9,401 of record NZ_VZZR01000100.1, on the reverse strand, counting down.
TAAGCCGCCAAGTGTGTGTTGTCAGCACCGACGCCATCGCGGGGCAAGCCCGCTCCCACGCCTCAGCCTGAGCGCCGCGTGGGAGCGGGCTTGCCCCGCGATGGACTTTAAAGGAACCAGCGATACTCCCGCGCACTCACCTCCTGCATGAACGCCAGATGGTCCTGGCGCTTGTTCTCGCAATACACCATCACGAACTCCGCCCCCAGCCCTTCATTCACCGCCGGATGCCCGCGCATGGCCGCCACCGCGCCGAGCATGTCCTTGGGGAAGTCGATGCCGCTGCCACGGTCCTCGTTCAGCGGCGCAATCGGCTCCTGCCCGGCATCGAGTCCGTGCTCCATACCGCACAGGATCGCCGCCAGCACCAGGTACGGGTTGGCATCCGCCCCCGCCAGGCGATGTTCGATCCGCAGGTTGCGCGGGTCCGACTCGGGAATGCGGATGCACGCGTCGCGGTCTTCGAAGCCCCAGCTGGCGCGGCTGGCGGCATTGACCATGGCGCCGTAGCGGCGGAATGCGTTGTGGTTGGCGGCAAAGATCGGCATGCAGTGCGGCAACAGCTCCAGGCAGCCGGCCACGGCGTGGCGCAGGGGGCGTTGGTCGTTGGCCGCGAGCAGGTTGTTGCCTTGCTTGTCGTACAGGCTGACGTGCACATGCATGCCACTGCCCGGCGCCTGCAGGTACGGCTTGCTCATGAACGAGGCGCGCAGCCCGTGCTTGAGCGCCACGCCGCGGGTGCTGCGGCAGAACAGCGCCGCCCAGTCGGCGGCGCGCAGGCCGTCGTCGCAGTGGCCGAAGTTGATCTCGAACTGGCCCGGGCCCAGCTCGGCGGTGATGACGTTGGCGTCCACCCCTTGCGCGTTGGCGGTCTTGACCATGTCGCGCAGCACGTCGGAGAAGCGTGACAGGCGCTCGATATGCATGTTCGGCTGGTCGTCGGCGTCGTCACTGAACGGGTCGTGGGGGAACTGCGGCAGGCCTTCCTTGAGCGCCCGGTCGAACAGGTAGAACTCCAACTCGAACGCCACCACCGGGCGGATACTGCGACGTTCCAGGCGCTGCAGCACGCGGGCGAGCACTTCGCGCGGTTCGAATTCGATGGGGGCAGCGGTGCCGTCGGAGCTGATCAGCATCTGCCCCAGCGGCTCGCGCTCCCAGCTCACCGGCTTGAGCGTGCCGGGCACCAGGCGCCGCGGGGCGTCGGGGTCGCCGTCGTTGAAGCAGTAGTCGCCAATCGGGAACAGCCCGCCTTGCACGCCCAGCAGTACGCAGTTCTGTGGCAGCTTCAGCGGGCTGCCAGCGGCGACCTTTTCCAGCATGTCGATGGGGTAGCGCTTGCCGTAGAAGTGCCCGGGGATGTCCAGGCTGATCAGGTCGACGTAGCGCACCTGCGGGTGCTGGGCGCGGAAGGCGCGGACTTCGCTGAGCAGGTCGGGCATTGTTTTTGTAGTTGTCATGGTCATGCTCTTAACGGAAGACCCAGAGGACCCGGGTCGGCTCGGTGGTGAGGTTGGCGTAGCGAAACTGGCTGTGTGGCGGCAGCTGGAAGCTGTCGTTGGGGTACAGGGTGACGGCCTCGTCACGGCCTTCGAGCCACAGCGTCAGCTCGCCTTCGAGGACGAAGCCGCCCTGTTCCGAGCTGTCGTCCAGGTGCCCGTCGCCACTGCTGGCACCCGGTGCCAGGTGGCTTTCGAGCATGGCGAAGCGGCCATTGAGGGTGGGCGAGGCCAGCACGTCGGTGACGCCGGCGGCGTAGTACAGGGTGCGCCGTTCGCCGGGGCGGGTGACCCAGTCGATCTCCCGTGGCGGCACGGCCTGGTAGAAGTAGGTGGTCGGTACCTGCAGGGCTTCGCTGATGGCGGTGAGGTCGGCCACGGTCGGGCGCGACAGGCCGCGCTCTACCTGCGAGAGGAAGCCCAGCGAGCGGTTGACCCGCCCGGCCAGCTCGTCAAGCGTCAGGCCACGGTGCTTGCGCAGGTCGCGCACCAGCCGCGCCAGGGCTTGGCTGTCGTCGGTCAACTCAGACATGGTCGCGCATCCTGTACCAGGCCTTGGCCGCCGCCTCCAGGGGGGCAGCCAGCAGGTCGCCGCCGGGGAAGCGGCCGTTGTCGATGCCCTGGTACAGCGCCAGCAAGTCGTCGTCGCCGAGGATCGCGTCGCTGACCGCCCGCGCCCCGGCCAGGGTCGGCAGCACGCCGTGCCCGGAGAAGCCTTGCAGCCAGTAGCGCTGGCCTTGGCGGCCGATGTCCGGGGTGCGCTGGATGCTGCAGTCGATATGGCCGCCCCAGGCATGTTCGATGGCTACCCCGCGCAGTTGCGGGAACACCCGTTCCAGGTAGGGGCGGGTGGCGGCGGCGACATCCTTGGGGATGCCGCCAAGGTAGGTGCAGCCACCGCCGAACAACAGGCGGTGGTCGGGGGTGAGGCGGAAGTAGTCGGGGACGAACTGGTTGTCGATCACGCAACTGTTGCGTGGCAGCAGCGAGGCGGCGAAGTCGGCGTCCAGCGGCGCGGTGGCCACCTGGTAGGAGCCCACCGGCAGCAGGCGCCGCGCCAGGTTGCGGTCGAGCCGGTCGATGTAGGCGTTGCAGGCCAGCACCAGCACGCTGCTGCGCACTTCGCCCTTGTCGGTGCGGGCGACGAAGCCTTCGGCCGTTTCGTGGTAGTCGAGCACCTGGCTCTGTTCGAAGATGCGCCCGCCGGCCTGTTCGATCGTGGCGGCCAGGCCCTGGGCCAGTTTCAGCGGGTTGAGGTGGGCGCCGTTGGGGTCCAGCAGGGCGGCCTGGTAGCGTGGGCTGTCGATCCACTCGGGCAGCTCGTCGCGGCCGATCAGGCGCAGGCAGTCGTAGCCGAATTTCTCTGCCGCGTCGCGTTGCGCTTCTTCCAGCAGCTTTACCCGCCGGGGCAGCACGGCAGTCCACAGGCTGCCGAGGCGGTAGTCGATGTCGAAGCCGTGGCGCGCCGGCAACTCGCCCATCTCGCGGGCGGCCCAGCACATGCTGTCCCACAGGCGCCGGCTGCGCTCCAGGCCCAGGGCCTTTTCCAGCGGCGGCATGTCGCAGGACCAGCCCGGCAGGGCCTGGCCACCATTGCGCCCGGAGGCGGCCCAGGCGACGCGGCTGGCTTCGAGCAAGGTTACGCGTTTACCGGCCAGGGCCAGGCGCAGGGCAGTGTGCAGGCCGCTGAAACCGGCGCCGATGATGAGGATGTCGGTGTCGTGCTGGCCGTGCAGGGTAGGGCGCAGGGGGATGGCGCTGGGGTAGGTCTGGGCGTAGTAGCTGGCGACGTGCTGGGCGGATTGCTTGAACATGCCGGTGCCTCGTGAAATTTGTTTTGATTATTTTCATGAAAAAATAGCAGATAAATTTCATTGCGCCAGTGGGAAGAAGTTGGCGATATGATCCGGGGACCGCGTTCGGCCTGCTTACTTGACGTGGGAGCGGGCTTGCCCCGCGATGCGTTGCGCCCCTCGACAATCACTAAAAGACCCTGCCCATGCGCCGCCTACCATCGCTAACCGCCCTGCGCACCTTCGAATGCGCCGCTCGCCATGGCCACTTCGGCCGCGCCGCCGCCGAGCTGTGCGTGACCGACAGCGCCGTCAGCCACCAGATCCGCCAACTGGAAGAACAACTCGGCGTCGCCCTGTTCGAGCGGGTCGGCCGTCAGGTGCGCCCGAGCGCCGAGGCCGAGCGCCTGCTGCACCACCTGCAGCAGGCCTTCGAACTGATCGGCAAGGCCTGCGACGAGCTGCGCGACCCGGCTTCCCAGGCCGTGCTGCGGGTGGCGGTAACGGCGGAGCTGGCGCAGAAATGGCTGGTGGCAAGGCTGGCCGACTTCGGCAGCCGCTACCCGCACATCACCCTGCACCTGCACGACCAGCCGATCGACGCCGGCGCCCCGGCGCTGGACGTCGACCTGGCCATCACCTACGGCACCAGCAACCTGGATGCCAGCACCCACTTCGTGCGGCCCTTGCCGCTGCTGCAGTTCTTCCCGGTGTGCAGCCCGGGGCTGTTCAACCAGGGCGGCCTCAAGCGCCCGCGCGACCTGGTGCGTCATTGCCTGTTGCACGACGATCAGGATGGCCGCACCTGGACCACCTGGCTGGCCACCCATGCCGAAGACGCCTTGCCCACCCGACAACTGTATTTCCCCCACGCCGCTCTGGCGCTGGAGGCGGCGTTGCTGGGGCAGGGCGTGGCCATGGGCGATAACCTCACCTGCCAGGCCGACCTGCAAAGTGGCCGTCTGGTGCGCCCGTTCAGCGCCAGCGTGACCGCCCAGGGGCAGTACGCGCTGGTGTGCGAGCGCCTGCGCCTGGAACGCGGCGCAGTGGCGCAATTCATCGAATGGTTCATCGAACAGCTGGGTGATAGTTGAATTCAATTCAGCTATCGCTGAGTTTTCATCGTTGGAAGGCAAAAGCGCCGCGGCGTAGCGTGCAGTCATCACTCACCGACCCCGAGGTTGACCCATGGCACGTTCGCTCACCACTACCCCCAAGGCCGATGGTTTCCGCTTGCCCGGCGAATTCGAAACCAAGGCCGGCTGCTGGCTCGGTTGGCCGGAGCGCCCGGATGTGTGGCGCAATGGCGGCAAGCCGGCGCAGAAGGTCTGGGTCGAGATCGTCACGGCCATCGCCAGCAGCGAGCCGGTGACCGTCTGTGCCTCCGCCGCCCAGTACGCCAACGCCCGTAACCTGCTGCCGGCCCATGTGCGGGTGGTGGAGATGACCTGCAACGACACCTGGTTCCGCGACAGCGGGCCGTGTTTCGTGGTCAACGATCAAAGCGGCCAGGTGCGCGGCGTGGACTTCGAGTTCAATGCCTACGGCGGCCTGGACGGCGGCCTCTATTACCCTTGGGACAAGGACGACCAGATCGCCCGCAAGATCCTCGAGATCGAAAACCTCGACCGCTACCGCGCGCCCTTGATCGCCGAGCTGGGCGGTATCCAGAGCGACGGTGAAGGCAGCCTGCTGACCACCGAGCAGTGCCTGCTCAACCGCAACCGCAACGCCCACCTGGGCAAGGATGAGGTGACCCGCCGGCTGCAGGACTACCTAGGCGCCGAGCAGGTGATCTGGCTGCCGCGCGGGTGCAAGTTCGACGAAACCGACGGCCATGTCGACGACCTGGCCTGCTTCGTGCGCCCCGGCGAGGTGGTGCTGCAATGGACCGATAACCGCGACGACCCGCAGTGGGAGATCTACCAGGAGGCCTATGACATCCTGCGCAGCACCCGCGACAGCCGTGGCCGCGCGCTCAAGGTGCACAAGCTGCCGCAGCCCGAAGTGCTGCGCTGGACGGCTGAAGAAGCGGCGGGCCTGGACCATGTCGATGGCACCCATGTGCGCCAGGCGGGTACGCAGATCTGCGCGTCCTACATCAACTACTACGCCGGCAACTCGGCGATCGTCGTGCCGCTGTTCGGCGACCGTAACGACAGCATCGCCCAGGCTACCCTGGCCGAGCTGTTCCCCGGCCATCGCATCATCGGCATCGAGAACAGCCGCGAGATCCTGCTCGGTGGCGGCAACGTCGCCTGCATCACCATGCCGCAATACGCTGGAGGTCGCCGCTGATGAAACGCCTGGCCCTCGCATTCGCCTTGGGCTGCATGGTGTCGGCGGCCACGGCCGCCGATGCCGACAAGCCCACGGTCAACCTGTACATCTGGGGCGAGTACCTGGCCCCGGACACCTTGGCCAACTTCGAGAAGGAAACCGGCATCCGCGTGGTGGCCGACCATTTCGATTCGCTGGAAACCGCCGAGACCAAGCTGCTCACCGGCGGCAGCGGCTACGACCTGGTGCTCAGCGCCGGCCAGCACCTGAGCCGGGCCATCGCCAGCGGCGCGCTGCAGCCGCTGGACAAGTCGCGCTTGCCGCACCTGCAAGGGGTAGGGGAGGCGTTTCTCGAGCACATGGCGGTGTTCGACCCGGGCAACCGCTACGCCGGCACCTACGCCTGGGGCACCACCGGCGTGGGCTTCCAGCAGCAGGCGGTGGCCGCGCGGCTGGCCGACGCACCCAAGGACAGCTGGGCGATGCTGTTCGACCCGCAGGTGGTGGCGAAATTCGCCGATTGCGGGGTCAGCCTGCTCAACGACCCCAACGAAGTGTTCGCGGCGGTGATGCGCTACATGGGCCTGGACATCAACCAGCAGCGGCTGGAGGACCTCAGGGCCGCCGAGGCGCAGCTGCGCAAGGTGCGCCCGTACATCCGCTATTTCGACAACGACCGCAACATCAATGACCTGGCCAATGGCGAGACCTGCGTGGCGATGTCGTGGAACGGCAACGTGGCCATCGCCCAGGCCCAGGCGCAGCAGGCCGGCAAGCCGTTCGGCCTGGACTACAGCATCCCCCGCGAGGGCACGTTGATCTGGCTCGATGCCTTGGTGGTGCCCAAGGACGCACCGCATCCGCAAGCGGCCTGGGCCTTGATGGACTACCTGATGCGCCCGGAGGTGATTGCGCCGATCACCGACAGCATCCACTACGCAAACGCCATCACGGCGGCCGACAACCTGGTGGATGCGCAGATCCGCAATGCCCCGGGTACCTACCCGCCGGCAGCGGTGCGGGCGCGGTTGTACAGCAAGAACGACAACAACAAGGCGTTCAACCGGGAGCTGACCCGGGCGTTCAGCCGTTTGAAGAGCGGCACCTGAACCTCAGTGCGCACCGGCATGGCGCCGTGCACGGCGCGCTTGCTGCGCTTTGGCCAGGGGCTGCGTGGGCAGTTGGTGGGGATGGGAATGCCGCCGCACGATGCGCAGCACGCCCCAGAGCATGGCGGCCGCAACGCTGAGCCACATGCCGAACAACATGAGGATTGCCATGGACAGGGTCATGAATGCCTCCTTCTGCGTGACGGGCAACGCGTCATCCCGGACACAGTTGATAGTCTAGCCCGGCGCCTGTGACGTTCCATTGACCGAAGGTCGAGTGCTTGGGCCGTTTGGTTCCAAGCACGGCCCGGGCTATACCCGGGCGCGGCGGCGGCCTATGATCGGTGGCCATGGCCGGGCGGCATCCGCCTGGCGTCGGAACAAGCGAGTGCCCATGTTGCAAGACCATCCCAAGTCCCGGGGTTTGAGCCCCCGTCGCCTGCTTGCCGCTTGCCTGGTGGCCGCAGCCTTGACCGGTTGCGCCAGCACACCCCCGGCGGCGCTCAAGAGCCTGCCGCAGCGGGTCGAGATCAGCAGCGTGCCGTTCTACCGCGGCAATGCCAACCACAGTGGCGCGATGGCGCTGGCGGCGCTGCTGTCGGCCAAGGGCGCGCCGATCACCCCGGGCTTGCTGGACAAGCCGCTGGGCCTGCCTGGGGCCGCCGAGTCGCTGGACAGCACGATCCCCAAGGTAGCGCGTGAATACGGCATGGTCGTGTACCCGTTGGACAAGCGGCTTGATGCGTTGCTGGCGCAAGTGGCCGCCGGTTACCCGGTGCTGCTGCGTTTTCAGGAAGGTTCGGCCTGGTGGAGCGAGCCACGTTATGCCGTGCTGATCGGTTATGACCGCTACAAGCAGCGGGTACTGCTGCGCGCAGGCATGCACCGGCGGCAGTTGATGAGCTTCGACAGTTTCGAGTCGGCGTGGGCCAAGGAAGGCAGTTGGGCGGTGCTGGTGCAGTCGCCTCGGCAGTTGCCGGCCCAGGTGGATCGCCAGCGCTGGTTGCAGGCGGCGGATGAGCTGGCGCGTTCGGGGCAGGAGATTGCGGCGAAGCAGGCGGTCAATAGCCTGGGGCATTGAGTAAAAAATCGCGGGGCAAGCCCGCTCCCACGCCAGGTATTGATAGGCGTGGGAGCGGGCTTGCCCCGCGACTGTTGTTGCGCTTGGTTTGTCAGAAGCCCAGACGGTCACGCAGGCTGTAGTACCAGGCGCCCAAGGCGCTGAACGGCACGCGCAGCATCTGGCCACCCGGGAACGGGTAGTGCGGCAGGCCGGCGAACGCGTCGAAGCGCTCGGCCTGGCCGCGCAGGGCCTCGGCCAGTACCTTGCCCGCCAGGTGAGTGTAGGTCACACCGTGGCCCGAGCAGCCTTGCGAGTAATAGATGTTGTCGCCGATGCGACCCACCTGCGGCAGGCGCGACAGGGTCAGCAGGAAGTTGCCGGTCCAGGCGAAGTCGATCTTCACGTCCTTGAGCTGCGGGAAGGCCTTGAGCATTTTCGGGCGGATGATCGCCTCGATGTTGGCCGGGTCGCGCGCGCCGTATACAACGCCACCGCCGAAGATCAGGCGCTTGTCGCCGGTCAGGCGGTAGTAGTCGAGCAGGTAGTTGCAGTCCTCGACGCAGTAGTCCTGCGGCAGCAGGGTGCGGGCCAGTTCCTCGCCCAGCGGCTCGGTGGTGATCACCTGGGTGCCGCATGGCATGGACTTGGCGGCCAGTTCCGGCACCAGGTTGCCCAGGTAGGCGTTGCCGGCGACGATGATGAACTTGGCGCGGACCTTGCCCTGCGGGGTGTGCACCACTGGGTTGGCGCCACGCTCGATGCGGATGGCCGGGGTCTGCTCATAGATGATGCCGCCCAGCGACTCGACCGCCGCGGCTTCGCCCAGGGCCAGGTTGAGCGGGTGGATATGGCCGCCGCTCATGTCGAGCATGCCGCCGACATAGCTGTCGCAGGCAACCACTTCACGGATGCGTTTCTGGTCCATCAGCTCCAGCTGGGTGTGGCCGAAGCGTTCCCACAGGCGTTTTTGCGATTCCAGGTGGCCCATCTGCTTGCTGGTCAGCGCGGCGAACACGCCGCCGTCCTTCAGGTCGCACTGGATGTTGTACTTGGCCACGCGCTCACGGATGATGCGCCCGCCCTCGAAGGCCATCTTGCCCAGCAGTTGTGCTTCTTTAGGGCCGACGGTGCGTTCGATCACGTCGATGTCGCGGCTGTAGCTGTTGACGATCTGACCGCCGTTGCGGCCCGAAGCGCCGAAGCCGACCTTGGCGGCCTCGACGATGCTCACCTTGAAGCCGTTCTCCAGCAGGAACAGGGCGCTGGACAGGCCGGTGTAGCCGGCACCGATGATGCACACATCGGTTTCCACCTCACCCTGCAGCGCCGGACGTGGCGGCACCGGGTTGGCCGAGGCGGCGTAGTAGGACTGGGGGTAGGGGGTAGTGGCCATGCTCGAGTAACCTCGTGTTTTATATTTTTAACGAATGTACCGATGCTATCAATAATAATAAACACCCGCTAGTCGTCCGGTGAAAATCCTTTACGCCGACCCTCTCGCTACCCATTTTCAAATATTTTTAAGATTCAGTAGCTTAGCGTGAAAAAAAGCGTTGACAGCGATTTTGTAACGCGTAGAATGCGCCCCACACGACAGGCACATAGCTCAGTTGGTTAGAGCACCACCTTGACATGGTGGGGGTCGTTGGTTCGAGTC
>NZ_VZZR01000099.1:0-10991 GCF_009650555.1 Pseudomonas sp. EMN2 | reverse complement strand
GCCACCGCCAGCGACCAGCAGGACAGCCTGGCCGAACTGGCCAAGCAGATGCAGGCCCAGGAACCCGGCGACCAGGACACCGTGGCCAAGGATCTGCACAAGCAGCACCAAGGCATCCTCGGCAGCGGCCCCGGCGACCTGACGAAAAACGAATTCGCCGAATTCACCCAACCGCACCTGGTGCTCTCCAGCCCCGCCGGTATCGCCCTGACCACCCCCGGCCCCAACCACCTCACCAGCGGCAGCCACCTGGCCCTGAGCAGCACCGGCCACACCAGCATGTCCGTCGGCAAGCGCCTGCTGGCCAGCGCCAGCCAGGGCATGCGCTTCTTCGTCCAGAGCCTGGGCTGGAAGCTGGTCACGGCCTCCGGCGACATCGATATCCGCGCCCTGAAGGACAGCATCAACCTGCTGGCCAAGCTCGACATCACCGCCAACGCCGACCGCATCCTGCTCAAGGCCAAGACCGAACTGGTGGTGCAGGGCGGCGGCAGCGCCACCACCTACAACGCCGGCGGCATCACCCACGTTACCAGCGCCAACTACACCGCCAAGGCCGCGCAGTTCGCCCATATCGGCGCAGCGAGCATGGCCGGCACCTTCCCCGAACCACCCAAGCCGGGCAAGGGCGCGCTGGAGCTGTTCAACCTGTACGCCAACACCAAAGGCATCAAGGCCGGCGACTACGAAGTCACCGACGCCCTGGGCACGCTGCTCAAGGGCACGCTGGACGGGCAAGGGTTCAAGGCCGTGTCCGGTGCCGCGCCGGGGCCGGCCTGGGTCAACTTCGGCCGCGATCCCTCGCCACCCTGGGCGCCGAGCAGCTACATCGGCGTGGTCGAGTGGCCGGTGCAGCCCCCCGACCCCAACAGCCTGTCGAGCCAGCTGGAGTCGCTGGTCGAGAAGCTGCCGCTGCCCAAGGGCGAGGGCGGCCTGTTCGACAAGGCCAAGCAACTGGCCAGCAGCGGCATGGACGCGGCCAAGACCGGCATGAGCCTGCTCAAGACCGGCCAGGGCGCCATGCAGACCGCGCAACAGGTACAGGGCGCATTGAAAGGCGGCGTCGCCGGCCTGCCGCAGCTGGCCAGCACCGCCAGCTCGGCGCTGCCGGCCGCCTCCAGCGCCATGGCCAGCCTGCCAAGCCTGCCCAAGCTGCCAGCGATGCCCAAGCTCCCCGCTTTCAAGGCCCCGAGCCTGAACACCGTCACCGATCTTCTGCCAAGTGAATTGATGTCATGACCGCCGATACCTCTGAAAAATCACGTCCAGCCCAGGCGGCGGTCGTCCCCCTCGACCAGATCGGCATGGCCGACGTCAGCCGCGGCGCCGCCGTGTTCGATGCCTGGCTGCGCGAGATCAGCGGCGGGTACGTCAACCTCGAACGGCTCAAGGACACCGCCGAGGTGCTGCCGGTCATCGGCAACATCATCGCCCTGGTGGATGCGGTGGGCGATATCGTCAATCTGGCCAGTGCCAAGGAACCCGACCCGTGGGATTGGGTGAGCCTGGGCATCAACCTGATTGGCGTGATCCCCGCGCCGCCGACCATGGCTGCCGCGCGCAAAGGCCTGCGGCCGATGCTTACCCTGGCCCGCCAGGAGGGCAAGGAGATCCTCGGCGACGCGCTGGTCGAGATCATCGTCGGCCACCTCAACGCCGACCTGCTCGGTGAACTGGACACCTTCCTGGTCGACGCCCAGGCCCAGCTCGACAGCATCCTCGGCGATGCTGCCAAGACCGGCGAGAGGCTGATCCTCAACACGGCCGACGCCATCGACGCCATCGTCCTCGGCAAGCTCGACAGCAAGGGCGACCTCGACAAGGCCACGCAGATGGCGCAGAAGGTCAGCGATACCTGGAAGTCCGACCCTGCGGTGGCCTTCGAGAACGCATTCGGCGCGCTGAGCAATGCCTACTCGGCAATGGGCAAGGGCGCGGCCAACACGTTGCTGAGCAACGCCGTGCCCACGTCGGTGCAAAACGACGTGCTCAAGAGCACCCAGCAGTTCCGCAAGCTCGCGCCGCAGATGAGCGTCAAGTTGATGAGCCTGGCCAACGCGGACAACAAGGACTCGATCAAGAGCCTGCTGGTGATGCTGCATGACAGCAGTACGAAGTGGCACCACCGCAATCCCAAGGCTATGCCTACGGTGGTCAAGCAGAATTCGACTGCTGAGGCCCGGCATCAGTCTTCTGAAGGGCGGAATGAGTCGATCAAGAATCAGACGCCGGCGGAAGGTGCTCCGAGCTGCTGCAAGAACATGGTGGCCGCCGACACCGAGCTTAGGATCAGCTTTGCACTCGGTAGCGAAACGCTGTCGCATACCGACTTCAGCTTGCCCGGACCTTTCCCAGTCGAGTGGACACGTACCTACAATTCTCGGCTGGACAAGCTGGATGAAGGCATCCTCGGTGCGCGCTGGATCACTGAGTTCACCACTTGCATCGATGTGCTCGACAAGGGGGTGGTGTTCCACGACTACGACGGCCGCAGCCATGCCTACCCGCTGCCTAAGCAGGGCAAGCCTCATCATGACGCCATTGAATACCTCACCCTAGTGCGAACCGCCGAGCAGCAACTGGTATTGCTGCGTGGCCTGGACCGTCGCGAAACTTACGCCCGCCATGGTGACCGTTTCTACCTGACGCATATTCAGCTGCGCAGCGGCGCGGGGGCGATGCTGCACTATGAACACCGTCACCACGACCGGCCGATCTTGTCGGACATCAATACCTACCAGGATGACGACCCGGGCAAGGTCCACCTGCAACTGGGCACGTTGCTCGATGATAACGGCCACCTTCAGGGCCTTTGGCAGGTGGTCGATGGCAAGCCGTTGCGCCAGCTTTGCGCCTACCACTATGACGATCAGGGAGACCTGATCGCCGCCCAGGACGAGCATGGTGCCGCCCGGCGCTACACGTACCAGAACCACCTGATCACCCGATACACCGACCGCACCAATCGTGGCATCAACCTCGAGTGGGATGGCAGTGGTCCGCACGCCAAGGCCATCCATGAATGGGCCGACGATGGCAGCTACGAAACGCGCCTGGAATGGGATGAGCGCATCCGCCTGACCTATGTTACCGACGCCCATGGCCAAGAGACCTGGCACTACTACGACCAGCAAGGCTACACCTACCGGATCAAGCATCCGGATGGTCGGGATGAATGGCTGTTCCGCGACGCGTGCAAGAATGTCATTCGCCACGTCCACCCCGATGGCAGCCAGGACCGCTACGCCTACGATGAGCGCAGCAATCGTCTCAAGCACATTCGTGCCGACCACAGCGTCGAACACTACGCCTACGACGATCAGGACCAGTTGATCAAGATCCGCGACGCCGAGGGTGGCTTGTGGCTACGTGACTATGACGAGCGCGGCAACCTGGTTGAAACGATTGATCCGTTGGGCAATAAGACTGAGTTCGCCTACACCCCGGCAGGACTGGTCAAAGCGATAAAGGACGCCCTCGGCAATGAAAAGAAAGTGGCCTACAACGATGCCGGGCAGTTACTCGAATACACCGACTGTTCCGGCAAGGTCAGCAGCTGGGTGTATAACGCGCTTGGGCAGCTGAGCGAGTTCGCAGATGCTGCCGGTAACAAGACTGTCTATGAGTACAAGGCAGGGCAGCTGGCCAAGGTCATAAATCCAGATAAGACCGAAGAGCGCTTCAATTACGATGCTGAAGGCCGCTTACTGGCCCATGCCGACGCCCTCGACCGTTGCACAACCTGGACTTACAGCGTCGCTGGTTTGCTCGCCGAGCGCGTCGATGCCAACGAGCACACCTTGCGTTACCGCTGGGACAAGCTCGGTCGCTTGATCCGCCTGGAAAACGAAAACGAGAGCAAGGCCGACTTCCTCTACGACCCTGTCGGTCGTTTGCTGCAAGAAACCGGTTTCGATGGTTTGGTGACTCGTTACCAATACGATCCGTATAGCGGTCGGTTGGCGCACACCCAAGTCGGTCAACGCCGAATAGAGTTTCGTTTCGACCGCATGGGGCGCCTTGCCGAGCGCACCGCCCTCCTGGGCGACCTGAGCCAGACAGAAACCTTTGCCTATGATCGCAATGGCCAACTGATTCAGGCGCTCAACGCCGGCAGTAAGCTGCAGTGGTTCTTTGATGAAGCGGGCAACCTGACTCGTGAGCACCAGCATTACCTGGCCACCGGCACACCGATGGTCGCGGTGTGGCAGCACGAGTACGACGCCCTCAACCAGCGGGTGTCGACAATCCGCCCGGATGGTCACAAGGTCAGCTGGCTGACCTATGGCAGCGGCCATCTGCTTGGTATGACACTCGACCAGCACGAAATGCTGGCCTACGAGCGCGATGACCTGCACCGCGAGGTGGTGCGGCACCAGGGTAATAAGTTGATGCAGACCCAGGCCTGGGACCCGGCCGGGCGTTTGCAAGAGCAACTGCTGGGCAGCCATGACGGCCAGTCCACGTTGCTCAAGCGTCAGTACCGCTACGACGCTGCGGGCCAACTGACCAATATCAACGACAGCCGTCGTGGCCCGCTGGAATATCAGTACGATCCGGTCGGCCGTCTGTTGCAGGCCACTAGCCGTCTCGGTGTGGAGACCTTCGCCTTCGACCCGGCGGGTAACCTGCTGGATCAGAAAACCCAGGAACTGAACCGCCCACTTGAAGCGGATCCGCGTCGCAACAAGCTGATGGACAACCTGCTACGCGAGTATGCCGGTACCCATTACCGCTACGACGAACGCGGCAACTTGGTGCACCGTCTGCATAACGGCGCACATGCGCACTTCACTTGGGACCTGTTCGACCGTCTGGCTAGCTACAACGACGACAAGCTCAAGGTCGACTACAGCTATGACGCCTTGGGCCGGCGCCTGCACAAGCTTTCGGTGGCGCATTTCTGGGATCGACCGGAAGCGGGTACTGGCTGGAACCAGTTGGAAAGGGCCAAACGCCAACGCGAGTTGGGCTGCGGCTTTACCTTGTTCGGTTGGGATGGCGATACCCTGGCATGGGAAAGCTCACCGCCGCGAGATGAAGGCGATACCGGTCGCACCGTGCACTATCTGTACGAGCCGGGCAGCTTTGTGCCGGTCGCCCAAGCCCTGCGCAAGAGCCCGATCCGCTTGCACAAGCAACCGGACTGGAGCCAGCGCGAGTATGACTTCGATCAGGATACCCTGTGGCACACCGAGGTGACGCCGCAGCCGTTCGAAGCGATCGCCTGGTACCAATGCGACCATCTCGGTACACCCATGGAACTGACCGATGAGCAGGGCAACATCGCTTGGGCGGGGCAGTACAAGGTGTGGGGTGAAGTCCGGGAAGAGCGCTCGGACTGGGCCAAACAGCACAGCTTGGGCAATCCGTTCCGTTTCCAGGGGCAATACCACGATCACGAGACGGGATTGCATTACAACCGATATCGCTACTATGAACCGATTGCGGGACGTTTCATCAGCAAAGATCCTATCAGCTATGCGGGAGGATTGAATCTCTATATCTACGCTTCTAATCCGATTGAGTGGTATGACCCGCTCGGTTTGGCTAGGATCAGCAAAGGTGTCAAGACTAAGGTTGCCAATGAGAACCGTCAGCACCATGGCACGGAGAAGTGCGAGCATTGCTTAACAGATGTTGTGCCAGGTAAAAAGAGCCAGCGGGGAGTGACCCCGCCTACCAATGAAAGGCAGTTCGATCATATCGAACCAGACTCCAAAGGTGGTGATAATGGCGAAGGTAATGTTCAAATTCTGTGCAGGAAGTGCAATCGCGATTTTTCGGATACGCCAAAAGATAATTTCAAATTAATGAACAGAATGGGCGTGCAGCGCTAAAATTTGGGGTGTCAAATGAATGCGTATGAAAAGCTGATTTTTAAGCTGGTCCCGGATGAGGACGGTTATCCTCCTGTCTCCACGGAGGCCATTTGGGGTGAGAGAGTTGGGGTAAATCAATATAAGGTGGATAACGTTCCTTATTATGTTTATGGTGTAAGTAAAGGGGATGTGGTCAAGGTTGAGAATATAAGCGGTGAGTATGTGGTAAGTGAGGTGGTCATACAGGGCGGGCACTCTACTCTCAGGGTTTATGTAGAAGAAAAACGCCGCAAATTAGAAGTTGTCCAGGCGATAGCCGAGCGGGGAGGGGTATGCTCTGTTAGCTCGGAGTTTTCACTATTTCCTGTTGATATTCCTCCCGAGGTGGACTTTAGGACTATTGATGAGTATCTCAATAGTATTGCGGATGATGAGTTCATTTCTTATGAAGATGCTTGTTTGCAGCACCTGGGAATAGATTCGAGCAGAGTTCTTGAATGTTTTGCTCTCTCTACGCTCACTAGTGCGACTCACTGAGTTTAGGCGAGTCATTTACGTCACCCGCGCTGAGGTCCAGAGCGAGAATGTTAGCCGAGGCGCGGCGGAGTTCGAGATCAAGCTGCGGACAACCAGCGCCTGTTTCGTGACCCTCGAACATTCCAAGGCTGTGGCCGGCAATATCATCGCCTTGGTGGGTGCACTGGGCGATGCCGGAAATCACTATATGAATGATCAGTTGATCATGATCCTTACTGAGAAGTTGTGGTTGGTTACAATGGATTGCTGATGAATTGGAAATTCATCGCTGTGAGATAAAGCCTGTGTCGGGGTTAATTACCGGGGATAGCCTATTTCTGAGGGGTAAAGGGGAAAAATTTATTGTTCATGGTCTGATCGAGTTTCCAAGAAATGCATCGGGCATACGAACCAGTGTGGCTTGAAATTAGAGTATGGGAAATAAATCTATCCCCCTTCTTGGGCACCTTTTTTAGCGTAACTCCAACGGGCACGTAGCCATCGAAAAATTATGGAGTAGGAATGGCTTCAAATGACGTGCAGAAGGTTCTTGATGAATACTATGGCTTTGATGACGGGGTATTGAAGGCGTTTGAGTATATTTTCTCGGATGATGACACCTGTTCTGTAAAGCTTGAGTTGTATGTGCGAAATTATAGTTTAGAAAGTGATGTTTGGAGAAATGTAAACATATGGGTTCGGGGTGTGAGTGAAGTGCGTGCAACAGTGATTCCGGTTGTTGTTAATTCGAAAGTTAAACTTGTAGACCTTGGAGGGGAATTGTGTCTGGAGGTGAATGGAGATTTTGGTCTTGACTCGATGTCTATTGAAAATATTCGGAGGTACAGTTTTTGCTATGTAATTGGGCGGTCGGTTGAAATTGTGGAGTGTGTATAAGTGGTGTGAAGTAGTGTGGAGAGGTTTGGGGGTGATATGTTGTTCAAAGATGTTGTGAGTTTTTTTGATGGGTGCCACGGTTTTCAGGGAGGACGCATAAGGTCTTTTAGATATGAGAGCCAAAGTTCTGGTAAGTTGAGCATTATAATTGGATTGGAAAGCCAGTTTTTAAACGGCCTTTCTGGTAAGTGTAGGGTTGAATTAAAAATCTTCGATGCTTTGGAGGTTCGATCAGATTTTTTGGGCGGGCGCAGTAATGAGATCGCCGAAAAGGTCATTTTTTCGCCCTCCGGAGTAGGAGGCTACTGCATAGCGTTTGGTTGTGATTTTTTAGATATTCCGATGACGCTGGATGCCATAAGACGGCGTAGCGATTGCTATGTTATTGGCAAGGCTGTCGAGGTGTTGGAGGTTAAATAGAAGATTTGGAGAGGGGCAGGGGCGCATTTATTTGCTCACTCTAATCTCTATTTAGACGGGGCCGAAGGGTCACGGGGCTTAGACGATATCGACTGAAGAACGCATTCCTATTCAATAGGCGATCTAACGAGGAGACTGATGGGTAATAGTCAGTTCGTGGACAATGAAAAAGAATAATGCATTTAGTTTGGACTCCGATATAGTTCCTGGTAGGTCGATTGGTGGGGTTTCCTTAGGTGATTGTGCTGAAGAGGTTTTTTATTGCATCGCTGATACCTTTGATGTGAGAATTTTCGAGTTTGAGAATTTTGGTATCAGGTTCGTTCACTATGAAGTAAATGGAGGGGTGGTTTCATTTGTAGCCAAGGATGACGGAAAAATATCTTCTTTGTGGTGCAAGCCTCCATATAGCGGAAGCTTTGATGGGCGGCTTTTCCCAGGAATAACTGCTGGGGAGCTAAAGAGTGTCTCCAAATGGCAGGAATTGGTAAATGGCTATTTGGTTGTGGATCGAAATTATCTGATTTATTACGGCATGCCAGATGATGTTGACGATTTTAATCATTTCTCTGATTTGGATGATGATGTTGTTTTCGAAGAGCTATATGTTGGTGGGTTAAGATAACGAAGCTACAGGGGTAGATTTATTTTGCTGCTCTGAACGAATTTCCGAAAAGCATCGAGCAGATGAAGCTGGGAGAGAAATCAGGCTTTAGGAAAACTAGAGAAACTCCGATAAAGTAGGCCAGAGCGCGTAATAAGCAACGTCTAGACCGTATCAGACCAATTAAAACCTAGGGCTTTGGCCAGGCTCTGATCCGCTACAGGCGCACCTCTCCCGCAGCGCTGAATAATTGCCGACGCACCATTCATAGATTCGAACGCGTGAATAACGTAGTCAGTTGCGCCGTGATCTTGGCCAAACCGCGAAAACGAGTCTTCACATAGCCTAACTGGCGTTTGACCACCTGGGACGGGTGCTCCACTAAAACGACCTGTCACTGCATATGATCCTGTAAAGGGTGAAGTCATCACATCTTACCCGCCGCTTTTTTGAGTGATTAGTCATGTTGGATATTTCTTACTTGTCAGATGATCAGGGTGATAAACCATCCTTTATGATTCATGATAGGGGCTTTAAGTTTTTTGAGCCTGCTTTTTTGGATCTTAAGCAAAAGACAGGGGTTTATATAGACCCGTATGGTAAGACGCGGGTTTATCCAGAGCACCAGAGAATATTGATCAATTTTTTAACAAAAGACAGCGAAGATAAGGTTGTGGGGTTTGTATGTTTTCTAAGGGTGTCTGCTGAGGAAGGTGAGGTCTTAATGGCTGATGGTGACTAGGTTTGATAAGGCCGAAGTCATTAATACTATTGTCGGGTCATCCATGATTTGAAGAGTAAAGGAGGGAGTTTATTCTCTTGATCTGATCGAGTTTATAGGAGACGTGTTGAGCATACGAATCAGGGTGGCTTAGAGTTAGGCTGGGAGGAATAAATATGTCCAATTTTTAACTTGTAGATAATCCAGGGGCGGGATGTGTTGATGGAATGCATGAACATTATTGCTTTAACTGTCGGAGCGGAAAATAATGAGTGTAGTTCGATTTATGAATCCGCAGGCATTAACATCCATGTATGGTGGAGTTCCTTCGTTTGTTGGCGCTGAAGTACTGGAGGTTGTATTTAAACAGGACGGACCATCGATTTTTGTTAGGTTCATGACGAAGGAGAAACCACTGAAAAAACCTTCAAGATGGCCGAGCGTATATGATGTTGTGCATGTGCAAATTTCATTTGGCGCGGTGGAGGCTTTGAGTTTTTCCAAGTGGGGAAGAGAAAATATTGTTCTAGAAACGTCGGGCTTCCTTTTGGATGGCAGGGAAGGACTGAGGCTTAACTTCGAAAATCAATGCCGGCTAGAATTTTCGTACGATTGGGCTCGTGTGGAGAGTATTAACTATGGCCTCATTGGAGAACCTTAAGTTTGTCCAAAAGTGGGTGGGCGAGAATGGCAAGTCAAACAATTTGTTTGGTCGCCTTTAAATAGTGATAGGCAAGGTGAATATAAAATTGGCATAGGCAGGTCTGAATCTAGGCTAACGCAAAAAACAACTGTGGGTATGAGTGATGCGGAAATCATCAAAGTTGACAAGTGGTTTTTCGTTGGGGGAGATTAATTTTGGTGGTTTCAGTACCTCGGCCAGCTGAGCAGGGCAGAGAGGGTATTGCGCTTGGATTAGACATCCTTGGGCGACTGGATAAAAGCACGATATCAAAGAAAATGATTGAGCAAATTCTCCGTGATGACGGCTGAGTGCGCTAGCCGCTTGGTCGAGGGAGCGAGACCGAAGTCTTCGCCTATCCTGGAACGGTAGCTGATCCGAGCGATTACAGTTCCGATCATTTCAATGTGCGGCAGGCTTGTGAAAGGGCAGAAATTCTAAACACTGGGTACGTGCCAGAATCTCAATGGTACTATAATTATCCTTAAGGTGTATTTATGTGGCTAAAGCATGTGTTGAATAAAGTCAAAGTTGATCGTATGTTTGGTGGTGTTTTAGATATGGAGGGTGCCGAGCTGGTTGGGTTTAAATTCCATGACAGCTCTTCAGTGTATTTCTCATTCTTGATTAAAGGGATTCCAGATAAGTGCCCAGATAAGTGGAAGGGACAAGGGTACAATGCCATGAGTGTTACGTTGAATTTTGGAGGGGTGAAGGAATTTAGGTCTAATCTGGTTAGGGTGAATTTTTGCTGCGTTCCAAAAATTAATAGCTCGCCTGGCAGCGCCTCTATTTCGATTGAGGAGCGTGATGCGTCGATTTATTGCGAATCTGAGTATGTGAGTGTGGATGGAGTAACTCCATACATTGATATAAGATGGGATTGAGTTGTGTGCAAGCTATGTTTGAACGGGTTGCTGTTGGCTAATTGGCGGGGTTGATCTTTTTAATATGGTATCTATTCAGGGTGGAGTCGGGTCACGTAGTGTTTAAGGCCTATTCGGCGCACGCGGCGCTCAACGCAATTGCCAGGGCGCCAGCACGCCGACGCCCTGGCACAGCACCACTCAGTGCTTCATCCCCAACTCGGCATCATCCATCAGCGCCTTGGCCAGCGCGCTCAGGTAGTACGACGCCCAAAGCAGTTGCGGTTTCTCTTCCATGATCCCGGTGATGGTCAGGTCGCGCACGCAGCCCATCAGCTCCGAAGCCTGGTCACGGGCATCCTGGCAGGGGATGCCGGGTTCGATACAGAACAGCGGGGCGGTCATGCCTTCGCCTTGGTAGAACTTGGTTTTGCCCGCAGTGGTGCGGGGCGTGGTGTCGTCT
>NZ_VZZR01000098.1:0-9727 GCF_009650555.1 Pseudomonas sp. EMN2 | reverse complement strand
TTCACAGGAATAATTGGCCCGAAACAAACTGTGGGAGCTGGCTTGCCAGCGATGCGCCGCGCGGGCGGCGCTCGATCTTGAGAGCGCTGCACATCTATCGCCCTGCACCTGGTGGCCCACATGCAATCCCAAGCACGGCTCAGCGTTCCAAGGCGGGATCATCTGCGGATACACTTCACCCCTCAATCACCACAAGGACGTGCACGATGCCTGATTTCACCAGCCTGCTGGCCTTCGCCCTGATCTGCCTGGGCATGGTCCTCACCCCCGGCCCGAACATGATCTACCTGATCTCCCGCTCGATCTGCCAGGGCCGTGCGGCCGGGCTGATCTCGCTGGGCGGCGTGGCCCTGGGCTTCGTCATCTACATGCTGTGCGCGGCACTGGGCATCACCGCGCTGGTGATGGCGGTGCCGCTGGCCTACGACGCGCTGCGCATCGGCGGCGCATTGTACTTGCTGTACCTGGCCTGGCAGGCGCTGCGCCCGGGTGGCCGCTCGCCGTTCCAGGTGCGCGACCTGCCGGCGGACAGCCCGCGCCGGCTGTTCGGCATGGGCCTGTTGACCAGCCTGCTCAACCCCAAGATCGCGGTGATGTACCTGTCGCTGATGCCACAGTTCATCGAACCGGGCCACGGCAGTGTGCTGGCCCAGTCGCTGGTGCTGGGCTGCACGCAGATCATGATCAGTGTGTCGGTGAATGCGTTGATCGCCGTGATGGCCGGCTCCATAGCCGTGTTTCTCGCTGGCCGGCCAGTGTGGCAGCAGGTTCAGCGTTGGCTAATGGGGACCGTGCTGGCGGGGCTCGCCGTGCGCATGCTGGCCGAAGGCCGCCGCTGAAGGCGTGCCCCGCGTCCAGCGGGGCGGCGCGTGCTGTCAGTCCTGAACCAGGCGCGGGCGGGCCTGACGCTCGCTCTTGTACTGCATGGCCACCGATGGCGCCGCCTTGGCACTGCCGGTTTCCAGCCATTGACGCATGCGGCTGGCATCGGCGAAGTGGGTGTACTTGCCGTAGGCGTCGAGGATCACCATGGCCACCGGGCGGTTGTCCATCCGGGTCAGCAGCACCAGGCAGTGGCCCGCCTCGTTGGTGAAACCGGTCTTGGTCAGCTTGATGTCCCAGTTGCTCTTGTTGACCAGGTGGTCGGTGTTACGAAAGCCCAGGGTGTAGTTGGGTTTGCGGAACGCCACGGTTTTTTCCGGGGTGGTCGACAGTTCGCCGAGCATCGGGTACTTGCGCGAGGCCATCAGCAGTTTGGCCAGGTCCTTGGCGGTGGACACGTTCAGCGTCGACAGACCGGTCGGCTCTACGTAGCGGGTATGGCTCATGCCCAGCGCGCGGGCCTTTGCGTTCATGGCCTTGATGAACGCGCCGTAGCCACCAGGGTAGTGGTTGGCCAGGGTGGTGGCGGCGCGGTTTTCCGACGACATCAGGGTAATCAGCAGCGTCTCGCGACGGTTCAGCTCGCTACCCAGGCGTACCCGCGAATACACGCCTTTCATCTCCGGGTTGTTGGCGATGGTCATGGTGAGCATTTCGTCCATGGGCAGCTTGGCGTCGAGCACGACCATCGCGGTCATCAGCTTGGTGACCGAGGCGATGGGGCGCACGCGATCGGCGTGGCTGGCGTACAGCTCCTGGTTGGTGTTGAGGTCGATCAGCAGGGCGCTGCCGGAGGCCAGGTGCAACTTGCTGGGGTCACGTTGGGCCTGGGCCGGGGGTTGTGCAGCAGCGGTCGACGGGAGGGTCGCAGTACCTGTGAGCAACAGCAGCAGGCTGAGGATGGACAGGGAAGTTTTCACGTTGAGGCTCACTAAATGTTGGTATGTCGTTGGCTGTGCAAGGGTTTTCCCCCAAAAAACCGATGCATTGTGGAGTATGGCTGAAAGGCTGTCGAATGCCTTATATCCAAAGGGCGCAAGGTGAACGAAATTTAATCCTGTACCCATTCTGGCCGAACACGACCGGTAGCGTTTCCGGTGGTGGCAGAGGTAATGCGCCGACCGGCCGTAAGCGGTGATTGAGCCTCAATGGCTGGGCTTTCCTGCGACAAACTCTATAATTCGCTGCCCAGATCGCCAAGGTAGGCTTCGGTCGCTGGAGGTGGGCATGAAGGTGTGAGTGTTTTGCTCTGCCTAGGTCGAAAGGACATGATTGATGCGTAGTTTGTTTATGTGTGCGGTACTGTGTTTGTCATCCGTTGCCCAAGGCTCGAATTTCGAAGATATGGACAGCGCCAAGCCGCAGATATTGAAAGTGGACCGTTGTTCGAATGCCGCGTTTATCGCGGTCTCCATCCTGGAAGACAGTGATGATGGACTCAAGCAGCAGCTCGCACTCACGGGCGCTTTGTCGGGGCTGGAAAAAGGCAAGCTGGGAGAAGCAACACCCACCTATCTGGAATTGAAAGTCACTCATCAGTTTGCATATCGAGAGTCAATCGGCATGCCGCGACCCTTCGGCAAGCGTGAGCATGACTGGCTGGTCGCCCAGGCGGCGGCGGGGTGCGTCATGTGGATGCCGCTCGAGGGCTAGGCTTTGTACGAAAAGTGCCTGCGCGACGCAGAAGCCGCCGCCGTTTTGTGCAGGCAAAAAAAGCCCGCCGGGCAGGCGGGCGAGGGGACGCTTGGGGAGCAACACACAACAACAGATTCGGTTCAGGCAGTAAGGCAGCTGTCGAGCAACTGCCCGGCCAGGGTCTCGGCCGAGGAACGGGTGGTCAATGGGCCACTGATGGCTTCACCGTTGCGCATCAGGTACCAGCACGCCAGCTGGCCTTGTGCACGCAGGCTGGCCGGTACGGCGCTGCCGATGACGGACATGATCTGGATGGGGGCCATGGGGGATCTCCTGTGAAACATGGCCCCACATTACGCAGACGCCGTGAAGGTTTGAAATCAATGGCTTCGATAGTGGTCATTGATTTCATCAACTGTGCTGGCTACCAGCGGGGTGGGCCGTAATAAACCGGCGGCGGGCCGTAGTACCGGCGATAAACCGGTGGCGGAGGTGCCGGTACATAGCGTTCGACCACGTAGGGCTGGTAGTACACGGGGGGTGGCGGCGCCTGCACATACACCGGTGGCGGTGGGTAATAGGCAGGTTGGCGCTCGACGTATACGGTGCGGTCATGCCCACCGCTGACGGCTGCCCCGACCACCGCGCCCACCACTGCAGCGCCGATCACCGGCCCCGGGCCATACCAGCCGCCACCGTGGGCGGACGCCTGCCCGCTGACGGCCAGCGCGCCGACCAGCAGGGCGATTCCGGGGATGAAACGCTTCATGGTCAATCCTCGCAAGACAACCCCACGCTTGGGGCCTGATTACTATGACCGCAGTCAGGGTCAAGTGAGCGCAGGTGGAGAGTAAAGGTTGTGTAAGGGGCGACCGACGGCTGCCTCTGTTACGCTGAGTCAATCGTTTCAGCAGCCTCGACAGGAGCGGCAATGATCCCTTCCCCCAGCAGCGCCACTGTGTTGTGCATTTCCCTGGCCGGGCGCCCCGGTACCTTCGGCGTGCGTTTCCACAACCACCTGTACCAGCAGCTCGGGCTGGATTACTACTACAAGGCCATGACCACCCGGGACCTGCCTGCCGCGGTGGCCGGCATCCGCGCCTTGGGCATTCGCGGTTGCGGTGTGTCGATGCCGTACAAGGAGGCCTGCATGGCGTTGGTGGATGAGATTGATCCGTCTGCGCTGGCGATCGAGTCGGTCAACACGCTGGTCAATACCGACGGTCACCTCAAGGCCTACAACACCGACTATCTGGCGGTGCGCCAACTGCTGCAACGCCACCAGGTCGACCCTGGCACAGGCTTTGCCTTGCGCGGCAGCGGCGGCATGGCCAAGGCGGTGGCCAGTGCGCTGCGTGATGCGGGCTTTGCCGACGGCACCATCGTCGCCCGCAACGAACAGGCCGGGCGGCACCTGGCGGATGTCTGCGGCTATCGTTGGTTGCCCGAGCTGGGCGACCTCTGCCCGCCGATGCTGGTCAATGTCACGCCGATTGGCATGGCTGGGGGGCCGGAGGCCAATCAGCTGGCGTTTTCGGAAGATGCGATCGCCGCGGCCGAGCGGGTGTTCGACGTGGTGGCGATGCCCGCGCGTACGCCACTGATCCAGCGGGCGGAAGCGCTGGGCAAACCGGTGATCACCGGGCTTGAGGTGATTGCCCTGCAGGCGCTGGAGCAGTTCGTGTTGTATACCGGGGTGCGGCCGACGGATGAGCAGGTGGCGGCGGCGGTGGCTTTTGCCCGGGGCGGCTGAATGCAGGATTACACATGGCTTGAAACCAGCGCAGTCGGTGTAGGAGCGGCCTTGTGCCGCGAAAGGGCTGCAGCGCAGCCCCGGCGATTTCTGTTCTTACGCTGAAACCCTGGGGCCGCTTTGCGGCCCTTTCGCGGCACAAGGCCGCTCCTACAGCGGGCGTGCAAGTACAGGCTTAAAACACCTTGTGCCCATCATCCAACTGATGGTCCACCAGCGCCCGGCCATGGGCCAGTGATACATGCTGGGCGTTCTCCAGATCAGCGAAGAATTTCATCGGCATCGACAAGCGCTTGCTGGTACGCCCGCCTGGATCGGTAATCAGGCAGCCGGCGGCATAGGGCAGGGGGGAATCGGGGTGGGGCATCACGCTGGCGGTGATGGTGTGCTTGCGGTATTCACAGTGAAGGGTTTGCATCGTCCTTACCTCGCTGTGGCTATGGAAGGGTTACTTCCATATACCACGGCAAGGGGCCGGGAGTTTCCGGCCCGACGAGCGCGAGCGTCGTCTGTCAGTCGTTCAGCGCGGTCGGCTGGATGACTTCGACCCAGTAACCATCCGGGTCCTTGACGAAGGCCAGGTGGTTCATGCGGCCATCGGCCAGGCGCTTCTGGAAGGGCACGTCCAGCGCCTCGAAACGCGCGCAGGCTTCGCGTACGTCCGGCACCGAAATGCAGATGTGGCCAAAGCCGCGCGGGTCGGTGTTGCCGTTGTGGTAGGCGAACTCAGGGTCGTTCTCGGTGCCGTGGTTGTGGGTCAGCTCGAGCACGCCAGGGATCGACTTCATCCACTGGTGGCGCTCGGCGTCGTCGGCAGGGATCTGCGCCGGGTCGACCAGGGCCAGGAAGTACAGGCTGAAGGCCGCCTCCGGGAAGTCGCGCTTGTCCACCAGGCGGAAACCCAGCACACGGGTGTAGAAGTCCAGCGATTTCTCGATGTCCTTGACCCGCAGCATGGTGTGGTTGAAGACGAATCGGGCAGTGGCGGTGTCTGGCTGGGCGGTGACGCCGGGCAGGGTGTTCAGATCGTGCAGGCTCATGGGGACTCCGGAATCAGGGCCTAAAACAGAGGGGCATGATACGGCAGCCAGCCGCGAGCGCAAACGAAAGCGCCCTGCACGAGTGCAGGGCGCTGGAATTAGAGGCCCGCATGTGCGGGCGCGTGATGGGGTCGCTAGTCCTTTAGCTGGTTCGATACTGTTACAGAGCTTGTGAAAAATGTGTGAAGCCGGTGTTGATATTTCATCAGCGAACCCAGCTTTCCACGGTCTGCGCCCCGTACTGTTCTTTCCATGCCTTCAGCCCACGGTGGTTGCCGCCTTTGGTCTCGATCAGCTCGCCGGTGTGGGGGTTCTCGTACACCTTCACCACACGGGGCCGACGTTGCTGTTTGGCGGCAACTGCCGGGCCTCGCGCGGTCGCTTTGGGGTCGAGAATGGCGATGATGTCGCGCAGGCTCTTGTCATAGCTTTTCATCAGGCCGACTAGTTTCTGCTCGAATTCGATTTCGCGTTTGAGGCCGGCATCCTTTTTCAGCGCTTCCAGTTGTGCCATCTGTTCCTGTAGCGCTTTTTCGGCAGCACGAAACTCTGCAAGTCTGGACACTGTCATCACTCCTGTAAGTCTGCCGTGGCATGGCGTAACGAACATGGAAGTCACACTAGACGCCGGCCACGCGGGTGGGTATTGCTGTTCGCTGTTAGTGAGTGTAGTAGTCGTGGGCAGGGGGGTAAACAGTAAACTTTCAATTGTTTATCCGGGAACTTTGCCGGTTTTTCGCAACCGCTTTGAAATTGCATCAATAGCGGCTCTCGGCTGCGCTAGACCATGGTCCAATGGCCCATTGCAGAGCCTTCGAGGCAAAATTGGCGATGATGGTCGAAATCTGTTCGTTCATCGCGTAGTGCCGGTGCAGGTGGCTGCCCGGATTGTTTTTTGCCTTTCTCTGGATGTTCCCTCGCATGTTTGCCCCTTTTCCTCTCGCCCCTGGGCGCAGTGTTGCCGGCTTGTTCTTGCTGTGCGCCGGTGTCAGTGCCCAGGCTGCCGGTTTTGTTGAAGACAGCAGTGCCAAGATCGAAGCCCGCAATGTCTATTTCAACCGCGACTTCCGTGATGGTCACAGCAGTTCCAGCCAGGGCGCGTCGAAGCGCGAAGAATGGGCGCAAGGGTTCATCCTCAATGTCCAGTCCGGTTATACCCAGGGCCCGGTCGGATTCGGGGTGGATGCCTTGGGGATGGTCGGTTTCAAACTGGATTCCAGCCCGGCTGACAGTAACAGCGGACTGCTGCCGTCGTCCGGGCATGACCCGCGCCACTCCGCCGACCAGTACGCCAAGATGGGCATTGCCGGCAAGGTGAAGGTCTCCGAGACCGTGCTCAAGTACGGTTCGATGATGCCGGACGTACCCTTGCTCAAGTACAACGATGGCCGTTTGTTGCCGACCATGTTCCACGGTGCCTGGCTCACCTCCGAAGAGGTGCGTGACCTCAAGTTCACCCTGGCGCGCCTGAACCAGTACACCGCGCGGGACTCCACCGACCGCCAGGACATCCGCGTGCACTGCAAGAACAAGCGCTATGCCTGCGATATCGAGGCCGACCACTTTGACCTGGGCGGTATCGATTACCGCTTCAACGAACGTGTCAGCGCCCAGTACCAGGTATCCAAGCTCGAGAATATCTACCGCCAGCACTTCCTCGGCCTGGTTGCCAGCCAGCCGCTGCAGGTGGGTACCCTGTCGGCCGACCTGCGCCTGATCAAGAGCGATGACATCGGCAACGCCCGCGCCGGAAACATCGACCACCGCGCCTTCAGCGGCATGCTCGGCTACAGCCTGGGCGGCCACAAGCTCAGCGCCGGCTGGCAGCGCATGTATGGCGAAAGCGCCATGCCGTACCTCGACGGCACCAACCCGTACCTGGTCAACTACGCCCAGGTCAACGACTTCGCCGCCGCCCAGGAGCGCTCCTGGCAGCTGCGCTACGACTACGACTTCAAGGCCATCGGCGTGCCCGGCCTGACCTTCTTTACCCGCTACATCAACGGCGACAACATCAAAGTGCCGGGCAGCACTGCCGAAGGCAAAGAGTGGGAGCGCGACACCGAGCTCAAGTACCAGGTGCAAAGCGGCACGTTCAAGGACGTCAGCGTGCGCCTGCGTAACTCCACCTACCGCAGCAACTACGAGAAGTGGGCGCGGGACATGGATGAGACGCGGGTGATCGTCAGCTACAACTTCTCGGTCTTCTAAGCGCCTTTGCCAAATGCCGGTGGTCATCCGAGAATGACTACCGGCATTCAGGCAGGGCAGGCGATGAAGCAACTTCTGTTGATCGGTATCGGCCCCGGCGACCCCCGCCAGGTCACCTACGAGGCCGTCGAAGCCATGCGCCGGGCCACGGTGTTCTTCGTGCTCGACAAGGGGCAGGAGAAAGATGAACTGGTGGGCCTGCGCAAAGCCATCCTCGAGCGCTACCTGCCCGACGGTGGCTACCGCCTGGTACAGGTCGCCGACCCACGGCGCGATGCCCAGGCAGCGGACTACGTTGCTGCCGTGCACGACTGGCACGTGCAGCGCGCCGCGCTGTATGCCCGGCTGATCGAGGACGAACTCGGTGCCGATGATGTCGGCGCTTTCCTGCTCTGGGGTGAGCCGGGGTTGTATGACAGCACCTTGCGCATCCTTGAGCTCGTGCGTCAGCGTGGCCTTGCGCTGGAGCTTCAGGTGATTCCTGGCATCAGCAGTATCCAGGCCCTGGCGGCCAGGCATCAGGTTCCCCTCAATCGCATCGGCGAGCCGTTGACCGTGATGCCGGGCCGTCGCCTGGCTGGGCAGGCACGGATCGACAATGCGCTGGTGATGCTCGATGGCCAGTGCGCGTTCGCCGCATTGGACGACCCGCAACTGACGATCTACTGGGGCGCCTACCTGGGCACGGCCGATGAACTGTTGATTGCCGGGCCGTTGCAACAGGTCAAGGCGCAGATTCTCGACGCGCGTGAGCAGGCCCGGCGGCGCAAGGGCTGGATCATGGACACCTACTTGTTGCGCCGCGAACCTTGAGGCCGTGCTGCCTCGTCGTCCGGCAGCCGGTTACCGACGCTCGCGTCGCAACATGGCCCCGACGAAGTTGTACAGCCGCTGTTCGTGCATATGCACGAGGCTGTGTTCGATGCGCCCGAGCAGCACGGTGGCATGCCGCTGGCGGTCGAAGCGTGACTTGAGCAACGGCGCGCAGGCGTCCTGCGCCCGTTGCCATTGCGCCTCGTCGCTGTACAGCTGTGCAGCCGCCTTGGCCAGCCCTTCAGCGGTGTCGGCGATGCTGCCCGGCCAGGATTGCTGCCCTTGGATACCCTCGGCACCCACCGGTGTGGTCACGCAAGGCGTGCCATGGCGCAGCGCATCGAGCAGCGGGCCGTCAATGCCAGCGCCGGACCGTAGTGGTGCCAGGTACACACGGGCGCTGCCCAGCAACGTCTCGACGCACGCCGCCTCGCCCATCACATGCAAGCCCTGCTCCGGTGCATGCAAGGCCATGCTCCTGGCTGACGGGTTGGCACCATGGAGGTACAACTGCGCTTCGGGCAACTGGCGGCGCAGCACCGGCCAGAGATTGTGCCTGAGCCACAGCAACGCATCATGCTGGGCAGGCGAGGCGAAGTCGCCCAGGCACACGAAGTGCTGGCGCTCGGCGAACGGGCGCGAGGTAGCGGCAGGCTCGACCAGTGGCGGGCAGTAATGCAGCAGGTAGTCCGGCACACCGAAGCCGTTGACCAGCAGGTCGAACTCGGCTTGCGAGGTGAGCAGCGTCAGGTCGCAGCGCCAGATGGCCGCCAGTTCGCGTTGGGTCAGCTCGGTGGGCGCCATCTGTCGATACAGGTCCGGGCCGTTGGTGGCGAACAGGGCGCGGAAGTCGTTGGGGTCCAGGCCTTCGATCAGGCGTCGGCGCAGCAGTTGCTGGCGGGTATCGCGCAGGCTTTGCAGGCCGCCGGTCAGCAACACGCGCAGGGCTTGGGGGAGGTGTTGGGTGACCTGGCTGGCGTAGTGCTCTTCGCTGGTGAAACTGTCGAACAGCACCACGTCTGCGGCCTGGCTGGCGAAGAAGTCGTCGTTATCGGTGCTGATATGCTGCTCGAGCACGCCAAGTGCGGCGAGGTCGGCCTTGGCCTCGCAGGCTTGGGCCGAGCTGGAGAAGGTGACTTGCCAGCCGCCCGCCAGGAAGGTTTGGAGAATCTGCAGCAGGTACTGGCCGGCGCTGCAGGCCTGTGGCTCGGGCCAGCGATGGCTGAGGACCAGGAGATGGGGCATGGGGGGAGGGCCTTGGGGCAAAGGGCGCTATTTAAACATATGGGGATGGGGTGGGCTGCCATGGGTATGGCGATGAATTTGCAGCGCCTATGAGATCGAGCGCCGCCCGCGCGGCGCATCGCTGGCAAGCCAGCTCCCACATCTGTTT
>NZ_VZZR01000097.1:0-43483 GCF_009650555.1 Pseudomonas sp. EMN2 | reverse complement strand
GCAAGTCGGAGGCCGCGCGGGCCCGGAAGACGCCGGAGCGAAGGGACCCCGAAGCGCAGCGTAGGGGCCGTATGATGGAGCGAGCGGTTTTTGGTTACTTTTTTCCAAGAAAAAAAGTAACCCGCCGTAAGGGCGGAAAGGTGACTACGCGTCGACATCACAAATGAATGCACATACAACTATCAAAACCAACAAAAAACAAAACCCAAAAACTTAAAACCTGAAACTTGAAACTTGAAACTTGAAAGCAACGGTCAAGAACTCTCCCGCTGCATCAACTCAAACCCCAGATCCTGCTGCTCAGCCACCACCCGCTTACCATCAAGCATCGCCAGCAACGCCTGCGCCGCCCCCCGCCCAACCGCCGCCCGCGGCGTACGAATCGACGTCAACGGCGGCACCATGTGCGCCGAAGCCGGCAAATCGTTGAACCCGATCATCGCCACCCGCCCAGGCACCGCAACCCCCTCACGCAGCGCCTGCAGCACCGCCCCCTGCGCCAGGTCATCGTTACAGAAGAAGACCCCATCGACATCCGGCGCCTGCGCCAGCAAACGGCTGAACAACTCACCGCCCAAACCAATCGACGAAGGCTGCGGATCGAGCATCTCCAGCTCCGGCGCCTGCAACCCAGCCTCCGCCAGCGCCTGACGGAAGCCCTCGGCACGCTGCATCACCCTCGGGTCCAGTTGCGCCGCGATGAACCCCAGGCGTCGCCGCCCACGCGCAATCAGATGCTGCGCCGCCGCACGCCCGGCCTGATGCTGGGAAAACCCAACCGACAAGGCGCCCTCTTCACCGCCCAGCTCCATCATGTGCACGCACGGCACATGGCTGGCCGCAAGCAGCTGTCGCGAACCCTCACTGCGCTCGAAACCGGTGAGCAACATGCCACAAGGCTGATAGGCGAGATAGTTGCGAATCAGGTTCTCTTCCTCGGCAATATCGTAGTGATAGTTGCCGATCAGCACTTCCAGACCACGCGGGCGCATGACCTCGTGAATGGCTTCGAGGGTGTCGATGAACAGCTGGTTCGACAATGACGGAATCAGTACCACCACCGATTGACTGCGCGCCGAGGCCAAGGCCCGCGCCGCCGGATTGGCAACGTAGCCCAGGCTGCCAGCTGCCGCCACGACCTTGGCCACCAGCTCCGGGGCCACAGTGCTGACCCCGCGCAGGGCGCGGGAAGCGGTAATCGGGGATACCCCGGAAAGCCTGGCGACTTCCGCCAGAGTGGGACGACCTGTGGTGCGCGAGCCGATGCGAGACATGAATGTTGTAATTTTACTACTTGCAGGAATGGGGAACGGTCACTAAGGTAGCGCTGTCTCTGGACGCAGGCAATGCAATCTTGGTAGCAGCCATGCAGGTAGCGTCCATACTGCCTAAGACAAAATCAATAACACCCGGGAGGGTGGCGCTCGCACTCTCGTTTCGCCTTGGTCGAGACAGCGCTATCTCACCCAGCAGGAGGTACCGATGAACTTTCCCCTGTCCGCGATAGTGGTGATGGGTGTAGCTGGATGCGGCAAAAGCAGCATCGGCGCCGCCATCGCTGCGCGCAGCGGCGGTCGCCTGGTCGAAGGCGATGCCTTCCACCCCGCCAGCAACATTGCCAAGATGAGCGCCGGCATCCCCCTGGACGATGACGACCGCGCCGGCTGGCTGGTGCGCCTGGGCGAAGAGTTGCAGGCCATCATCAAAGCCGGCGAGCGCCCGATCCTCACCTGCTCGGCACTCAAGCGCCGCTACCGCGAAACCTTGCGCCTGGCCGTGCCCGAACTGGGTTTCGTCTTCCTCGAGCTGACCCCGCAGGAAGCCGAAAAGCGCGTACTCGCCCGCCCCGGCCACTTCATGCCGGCCAGCCTGATCGACAGCCAGTTCGCCGCCCTGGAATCGCCGATCGGCGAACCCCTCACCCTGGCGCTGGATGCCACCCGCCCGATCGAGGCCCTCGCCGAGACCGTGCATGACTGGCTAAAGCCTTGCGGTGAGCGGCCCCTGGCGCGGACTGCCTGACCCGGCGGTTTTCCGGCTCACCAAAGATAGCGCTATCTCGCCACCTGAAAGCGGCGAACGCTCAAAACCAAGCTACGCCAAAACAACAACGACAAGACCGAGGCTTACGAACCATGTTCGGACTGGCTACTGATACCTTCCTGCTGCTCGACGCGATGGTCACCATCATCGGGCTCATCCTGCTGATCACCCATTTCAAGGTCCACCCCTTCGTTGCCCTTACCCTGGCCGCAGGCTTTCTTGGCCTGACCTCCGGCATGCCGGTGGCCAAGGTGATGAAATCGTTCCAGGACGGCTTTGGCGGCGTGCTGGGCTTTGTCGGCATCGTCCTTGCGCTGGGCACCATGCTCGGCAAGCTGATGGCCGACTCCGGCGGCGCCGACCAGATCGCCCAGACGCTCATCCGCGCGTTCGGCAAGCAGAAAGTGCACTGGGCAATGATGTTCGCCGCCTTCCTGGTGGGCATCCCGCTGTTCTTCGAAATCGGCTTCGTGCTGCTGATTCCCCTGGTGTTCATCGTCGCCCGCCGCTCCGGGGTGTCGCTGGTGAAGATCGGCATCCCGCTGCTGGCCGGCCTGTCGGTGGTGCACGGCCTGGTGCCGCCGCACCCGGGGCCATTGCTGGCGATCGGCATCTTCCATGCCGACATCGGCAAGACCATCTTCTACGGCCTGCTGGTCGCCCTGCCCACCGCCGTCATCGCCGGCCCGCTGTTCGGCAACTTCATCTCGCGCTACATCCCCGGCAACCCTTCCCAGGAGCTGATGGACCAGATCGCCCGTGAATCCGACCAGAAGAACCTGCCCAGCTTCAGCGTGACCTTGATCACCGTGCTGCTGCCAGTGGTGCTGATGCTGCTCAAGACCTTCGCCGATGTGGTACTGCCGGCCGAGCACATCGTGCGCCAATGGATGGACCTGATCGGCCACCCGATCACCGCCCTGCTCGCCGCCCTGCTGCTGGCCTTCTATACCTTCGGCTCGGCGCGCGGTTTCAGTCGCCAGCAGATCATGAAGATGCTCGACCAGAGCCTGGCCCCCACTGCCGCGATCGTGCTGATCGTCGGCGCCGGCGGCGGCTTCAAACAAATGCTGGTGGATACCGGTGTGGGCAACGTGATCGGGCAAATGGCCGTGCAGGCCGATATTTCGCCGATCATGCTGGCCTGGCTGGTGGCGGCGGTGATCCGCATTGCCACAGGTTCGGCGACAGTCGCCACCATCACCGGCGCCGGCATCGTCGCCCCGGTGATCGACCTGGTGCCGGGTGTCAACCGCGAACTGCTGGTGCTGGCCACCGGCGCCGGCTCGCTGATCCTGTCCCACGTCAACGACGCCGGTTTCTGGCTGGTCAAGCAGTACTTCAACATGACCGTGGCCGAGACCTTCAAGACCTGGAGCATGATGGAGACCATCCTCTCGGTGGTCGGCATCATCTTCATCATGTTGCTGGCCCAGGTGGTGTGACCGTTGATCAGGTTCATGGCAACTTGCTGACCAGGGCATGGCCCAAGTGAGACAGCGGCCCCGCGCAAGCGGGGCCTATGCCTTTGTGTCGCAAGGAGCTGCCCGATGAACCGTTGCTTCCTGTTTGCCGCCCTGCTTGCATCGCCCCTGGCGCTCGCCGCCGGCACCGGTGCCACCTACCCCGACGATCCGCACAACCCGGCACCACAGCCGGGCGTGGATAGCACCCTCAATCCGATCGAGAAGCCCATGCCACGGGATACCGACCCACGGATCAAGGGCAAGGACCCGGACAGTCCCGCAGCCCGGCAGAATGATGATCGCGATCTTCCGGGGCTGGGGGAAAGCGGCTCAGAGGGCATGGGCCGCCAAGGTGAAGGCGCCAGCGGCAAGCCCTGAGGCAACAGCCTGCCCCGCAGCTTGCTTGGCATGGCCCTGAGTCAACCAGTAAGGCCCATATCGCGGGGCAAGCCCGCTCCCACGCTCTCTGTCAGGGCCCATATGCCACCTCACCACTGCCGCTTGTCCGGCCGTGTCAGCCCCAGTTTTTCGATCTTGTAGCGCAGCATGTCCCGCGACAGCCCCAGCAGGCGTGCCGATTTGGTGACATTCCAGTCGGTGCGGTCGAGGGTGCGGCAAACCATGTCGCGCTCCATGTCCGGCAGGCTGCCAGCGGTTTCCGGTTCATGCCGGGGCAGTTCGAAGATGGTCGCTGACGCCGGTTGGGCCACGGGTTCGTCAACCAGGGTCAGGCACAGGTTCAACTGGTGCGCACCGATCACCTCGCTGGGTGCCAGCAATACGGTCTGCTCAAGCATGTTGCGCAGTTCGCGCACATTGCCCGGCCAGCTGTAGCCGAGCATCATCGCCTCGGCCTCGGCGGAAAAACGCAGCCCTGGCTTGCCGTAGCGCCGCCCATGGTGGGCAAGGAAGTGCCGCGCCAGGCGCAGGATGTCCTGGCCACGGGCATACAGCCGGGGCACCTTGAGGGCGATGATGCGCAGGCGGAAGAACAGGTCGCGACGGAACTTGCCCTGCTGCACCATCTGTTCGAGGTTGCAGTTGGTGGCGCTGATCACCCGCAAATCGACCTTGCGCTCCTTCACCGCGCCAATGCGGCGAATACTGCGATCTTCGAGCAGCTTGAGCAGCTTGGCCTGCAGCACCAGGTCCATCTCGCCGATCTCGTCGAGGAACAGGGTGCCGCCATCGGCCGCCTCGACCAGGCCCACGCGGCGGTCCTTGGCATCGGTGAAGGCGCCCTTTTCATGGCCAAACAGCTCGGCTTCCAGCAAGTTGGCCGGGATCGACGCGCAATTGAACTCGATGAAAGGCCCCTTGGCGCGGCTGCCGTCGAAATGCAGGGCGCGCGCCACCAGCTCCTTGCCGGTGCCCGTCTCGCCTTCAACCAACACGGGCGGAAGATCGTCGCTGGCCATGCGCCGTTCGGCATCGAGCACCTGGCGCAGGGTGTGCTTGAGCTCGAGCATGGCCGGTGACTCGCCGATCAGCGCCTGCAAACCGGACTTCTGTGCCTCGCGCTCCTGATAGAACGACAGCGTGCGCTCCATGCGCTCGGTAGCCAGGGCCTTGTCCAGCATCAGCTTGAGCTCGGCCAGCACCACCGGCTTGGTGAGGTAGTGGAAGGCGCCCTCCTTCATGGCCAACACGGCGTCCTCGACGTTGCCGTAGCCGGTCATCATGATCACCTTGAGCTCCGGGGCCTGGGCCACCAGGGTGCGCAACAGGTCATGGCCGCTCATGCCGGGCAACGAGTTGTCGGTGATGACCGCGTCTGGCTGGGCCCGCTTGATCTGCTCCAGGGCCAGCTCGGCGCTGTGGCACACCGTCACCTCGAAACCTTTGAGTTTCAGGTAGGTGCAAATGTTGTCGGCGAGGATTTCATCATCCTCTACCACCAGGATGCTGTGATCCATGGTCCCCTCCCGCTGCAAGGTTGAAAGTAAGGCTGACGCGGGTTCCTTCCTCTTCGCGGCTGCTCAGTTCGACCGAGCCGCCAAAGCGCTCCATGATGCGTTTGACCAACGCAAGGCCCACACCCAGGCCGCCCTGCTTGGTGGTGAAAAAGGGTTTGAACACCATGCGTTTCTGCTGCTCGGTCATGCCTTTGCCGGTGTCGCTGAGCAGCAGCCGGGCCTGCTGCCCATCCAGCATCAGCACCTCGGCACGCAACGCGCCACCCAGCGGCATCGCTTCCAGCGCGTTGGCGAACAGGCTGTTGAGGATCTGCGTCAGCTGCAACGGCTGGCTGGCCACCCACTGCTCGGCGGGCCCGATGAAGCTGAAGCACACACCGTTACGCTGGATCTGTGGAGTGAACGCCTGCCGTGCATCCTCGATGGCGGCAACCAGGTCGACGGCTTCGGGCTCGTCACTGGCCGGGCGCAGCGACACCAAAAGGTCGCGTACCCAGCGTGACATGCGGTCGACCTGGGTAACGATGTCGCCGATATTCTTCTGCGCCGCCGGGTTGGCGATCTCCTGGGCCAGCTCGGCGCTCGAGCGTATGTTGGCCAGCGGATTGCGCAGGCTGTGGGCCAACGCCGAGGACATCTCGCCCAGGGCGGCATAGGTCTCGCTCGCCACCAGGCGGTCCTGCTGGTGGTGCAGCATGCCCGCAGCCCGGCGCACGATCCAGAACAGCCCGAAGTAGATCAGTGCCCCGCCTGCCAGGGTCGAGCCCCAGATCAGCACGTAGCCACGCTGGATGCGCCGCACCAGGTCCTGGGGCTCCTTGTAGATCTCGACCATGGCCAGCACCTGCTCGCCCTGGCTGTCGAACAAGGGAATGTAGTTCTCGATGAACAGGTGGCGCGGCTCGCGCTCGAACTTCTGCTCTTCGCGGTCCTCGTCTGCCTTGTGGTAACTGGCCGAGACCGATTTGCGCGAGCGGAAGGCATGCTCGAGGTCGTCATCTTCATCGATGCGCTTGCCGATCAGTTGCACATTGGTCGACCAGACCACCGTACGGTCCCGGGCATAGACGTTGGCCAACAGCGTGTCGGGCAGGTGCTCGACATGGTCGAGGAACTCCACCCGGGTCGACTCGGCGAGTTGCGGGGTGAACTGCAGGTGCTGCTGGTCGAGCCGTGGGTCGAGCAGCTCGCCCATGGTGATGCCCGGCGGCAATTGCGAATGGCGTACCTCGGCCTGGGCCATGGCCTGGATGAACTGGGCGGTGAGCATGGCATCGCGCTCGACGCTGTCACGCACCACAAAGCGTGTCGAGGCATAGCCAAGGCCAATGGCCACCGAGGCGATGATCAGCAGGCTGACCAGCGAAAACCAGCGCAGCAGGTTGAACTCGCGCAGCGGCGCAGCCTGCCCGGTCGAGGGCGCAGCGGATTTGTCGGGGGCTTCGTCCTGCAGTGTCTGCATCGCCTGGTTCCCGCCTGGAGACTGCCGAGGATGGCCTGCGCTACGCGCGGTAGCACATTGATAACTGCCGACCAAGATGACGGCCTTGGCCGATGGTTGGATGATGGGAAAGCAAGATCTTGGCCAGCACTCGGCTTATTTGAGCAATCGTTAATAATCAGTCAGTTATCAATTATTCTTAAAGTAAAGTAGATAAATATTCCCCACATCTGGGTAATGTTCACCCACCGGTCCCCGTGTCATGGCTGAGCCAGGCGGAAGTTGAGCGACACCCGGGTGCCGACACCTTCATGACTGCTCAACCTGACCGAGCCGCCAAAACGCTCCATGATCCGCTTGACCAGCATCAACCCCACCCCCAGGCCACCCTGCTTGGTGGAGAAGAACGGCCGGAAAGCCAGGCGCTGTTGCTGCTCGCTCATCCCCCGGCCAGTGTCTGAAAGGCGCAGCGTCAGGCTGCGCCGATCGTGGCGCACCAGCTCAACACGTAGCTCGCCGCCCTGCTCCATCGACTCCAGGGCATTGGCGATCAGGCTGTTGAAAATCTGCCCGAGCAACACCGGCTGCCCAAGCACCTGCACCGCCGGCAATTCGGCCAGGCGCACCTGCACGCTGCTGCGCCGCAGCGCCGTGTCGTAGGCTTGCAGGCTGGTCTGCAGGGCCTGGCCCAGGTCCACCGGCACCGCCTCTTCACTCAAGGGGCGCAGCGACTGCAACAGCTCACGCACCCAATGCGACATGCGGTCGACCTGATTGATGATGTCGTTCACATGCTTTTGCGCCGGGCCCTCGTCGAAGGCCTGGGCCAGCTCGGCGCTGGAGCGGATGCTGGCCAACGGGTTGCGCAGGCTGTGGGCCACCGCCGAAGACACTTCGCCCAGCGCAACGAACGTCTCGTTGCCGATCAGCCGCTTCTGCTGCACGGCCAGCAAGCGCGCGGCCCGGCGCATGATGCCGTACAACCCGGCATAGACCAGCCCGGCGCCCACCACCACGGCCAGCCAGATCAACAACAGGCCATGCTCGATGCGCACGATCAGGTCGTGGGGCTCCTTGTAGATCTCCACCATGGCGGTGACTTGATCGTTATCGGCATCGAACAGCGGGATGTAGTTTTCGATGAACAGCTGTTCAGGCGGGGTGACGAACTTCTGCTCACTGCGCGCTTTATCGAAATCGTGGTAACTCGCCGACACCCGCATCTTGTACTCGAACGCCCGGTCGAGGTCGTCGTCACCCTCGATCAGCTTGCCCACCAGCGCCGGGTTGCTCGACCAGATCACCGTGCGGTCGGGGGCATAGATGTTGGCCAGGAGCATGTCCGGCAGGTGGGCGATATGGTCGAGAAATTCGCCTCGGGCCTTGCGCCGGGCCTCAGGGTCGACATCCGGCAGGCCGTGATCGGTACGCGCGTCGAGCAGCTCGCCCATGGTGCGCACATTGGGGATCGACACATGGCGCACCTCGGCGTCGGCAATCGAGGTGATGAACTGGGCGGTCAGCAACGCATCGCGCTCGACGCTCTCGTCGATGATGTAGCGGCTGGAGATCAGCCCCAGCCCCACGGCCACCGAAACGATGAACGCCAGACTGACCCAGGCATACCAGCGCAGCAGGTCGAATGGCCGGCGCGCCGCGCTGGCCTCGGCGGCAGGCATGAGTGTGTCGGGACGGGGGGCGAGGTCCATGGCGGGCTCCGCGGCTGGGCACCTGTTTCAAGGTTATAGCCCAGAGTTGGGGAATCCATGATGGTTTTACGCCACTGCCCGGTACTTTCGCGACCAAGGGGCCCGCCAGGCCAGCTGGCTACAGCGGCGAATCTTCGGCCAAGCCCCGCAACAGGCGGTAATCACGCAGCACGTTGGGCACATAGCGCCGCGTCTCGGCAAACGGCGGCACCACCTTGCCGCGGCTGAGCACAGCTTCGGGCCCGGCGTTGTAGGCGGCGACAGCCAGGGTGATGTCGTTGTCGAACAGGGTCAGCATGCGTTTGAGATAGCGCGCCCCGCCCTGCACATTGGACTTCGGGTCGAGCACGTCCTTGACCCCCATCTCCTTGGCCGTGTCCGGCATCAACTGCATCAGCCCCGCCGCGCCCTTGGGCGAACGCGCCTTGGGGTTGTAACCCGACTCGGCCTTGATCAGCGCATGCAGCAGTGCCTGGGGCACATCGTTGGCCAAGGCAGCAGCGGCCACCAGATCGGCGTAGGGTCGGCCCGTGACCAGTTGTGCGTTGGCCGGCCCGCCGTCCGCCATCGACTCACTGATCACCCGCTCGTACTGCCGGCCTGGCCGGTGCACATTGGACAGGATGAAGCCGCCCTTGCCGTCGCTGGCGATGTACACGTCGGCTATCGCCTCCGGCATCACCGCTGACGCCATCAATCCCGCTGCCAGGCCAAGAACACTCAGTCCACGCATGTCGTTCGCCTCCCACCGTGGCCCCCGATGTGGGGGAAATGCCCCGGAAAACCCGGGTGTACGAGGCATGACGCAAGCAGCGTGCCGCTTGCCATCCCGCATGGCGCAAGGCCCCGGCGCAGACGTGCACGGCTGTTGCATGGCAGCTGTTCACACGCAACGGAGGGTTTCCCCATGCAGCGCAGAATCCATGCCCAACAGGGTTTCACCCTGCTCGAACTGCTGGTGGTGCTGGTGGTACTCGGCCTTCTGGCCGGTATCGTCGCGCCCAAGTACTTCAGCCAGCTCGGCCGTTCCGAGGCCAAGGTGGCGCGGGCGCAGATCGAGGGCCTGGGCAAGGCCCTGGACCTGTACCGCCTGGAAGTCGGCCATTACCCCAGCAGCGAACAGGGCCTGCAGGCGCTGACCGTGGCCCCCAGCGGCGAGGCGCGCTGGTCCGGGCCTTACCTGCAGAAAGCCGTGCCGCAGGACCCCTGGGGCCGCCCCTACATCTACCGGCAACCCGGCGAGAACGGCGGCGAGTACGACCTGCTGTCGATGGGCAAGGACGGCCAGCCGGGCGGCGATGGCGAGAACGCCGAGATCACCAGCTGGCAATAAGGAGCCCGGCCATGCGCTTTCAGCTCAAGGCCCTGGGCAGCCAGGGCGTGGTGCAACTGCAGGTGGAGGCCGAAGACCTCGAACAGGCGCGGCGCCAGGCCGAAGACCAGGGCCTGAGGGTGCTCAGCGCGCGCAGCATGGGCCTTGGGCTGCGCGCCCTGCCCTGGCGTCGCGCGCCGGCGTTCGACCTGGTGCTGTTCAGCCAGGAACTGACCACCCTGCTCAATGCCGGCCTGCCGCTGATCGACGCGCTGGAAAGCCTGGCCGAGAAATCGCCCGCAGGCGGCGCGCGCAAGACCCTGGAACAGCTGGTGCGCCAGCTCTATGAAGGGCGCTCGTTGTCCCAGGCCCTGGCCCAGCAGCCACGGGTATTCCCCACGCTATATGTGGCGCTGGTGCAGTCCAGTGAGCGCACCGGGGCACTGGGCGATGCGCTGACGCGCTATATCGGCTACCGCCAACGCCTGGACCTGGTGCGCCAGAAGCTGGTGGGTGCCTCGGTCTACCCACTGCTGCTGTTGCTGGTGGGCGGTGGCGTGGTGCTGTTCCTGCTTGGCTACGTGGTACCGCGCTTCAGCCTGGTGTTCGAGGGCATGGGCACCGAGCTGCCGTGGCTGTCACGCGTGCTGATGCAGATCGGCCTGTTCCTGCACGCCCAGCAACTGCCCCTGGGGCTCGGCACGCTGGGCGCCATCACCCTGCTGGTCACCCTGCGCCGCCATCCGGCCGTGCGCCGCTGGGCCAGCCGCCAACTGCGCCGTGTCCCGGCCCTGCACCAGCGCCTGGTGATGTACGAGCTGGCGCGTTTCTACCGCTCGCTGGGGATTCTGCTGCAGGGTGGCATCCCCATCCTCACCGCCTTGGGCATGGCCCAGGGGCTGCTGGGCAGCGCCGCCGCCGAGGGCCTGGAACAGGCCAGCCGGCGCGTGGCCGAAGGCTTGCCGCTGTCCGATGCACTGGAAGCCGGGCAACTGGTGACACCGGTATCACTGCGCCTGCTGCGGGCCGGCGAGCAGTCGGGCAACCTCGGCGAGATGCTGGAACGCTGCGCCGACTTTCACGACCAGGAGATCGGGCGCTGGGTCGAGTGGTTCGTCAAACTGTTCGAACCGCTGCTGATGACCTTCATCGGGTTGTTGATCGGCCTGATCGTGATCCTGATGTACATGCCGATCTTCGAACTGGCTTCGAGCATTCACTGACGATTCAATAGTCGAAGCGCTCCACCGCCCGGCGCCGCTCGTTGTCATCGCGTCGGTCATAAATCGCCGTGGTCTGGATATTCGCGTGGTGCGCCAGCTTCTGGGCGATCGAAAGGTCATGCTCCTCGATCACCCGGGTGATGAACGCCCGGCGAAAATCGTGGGGCATGATCTTCGCCCCCACCTGCGCCCCGCGCTGGCGGGCGATGTAGTAGATGGCGTGCTTTGTGATGCGCGCGCGGGTGATGTGGCTGCCGCGGCGGATGCGGTTGAACAGGAAACTGTCGTCGCGCTCGCCGGCCGGCAGGTGCTGGCGGCGCAGCTCGAGCCAGGCCGACAGCTTGTCGAAGGCCCAGGCCGGGGCGTACTTGAGCAACTGGCGATTGCCCTTGCCCAGCACCTGCACGCAGCGCTCCTGGAAGTCCACCTGGGCCAGGTCGATGTCCACCGACTCCGATTTGCGCATGCCGGTGCCATACAG
The DNA here is from genome assembly GCF_009650555.1 of Pseudomonas sp. EMN2. NCBI lineage: Bacteria > Pseudomonadati > Pseudomonadota > Gammaproteobacteria > Pseudomonadales > Pseudomonadaceae > Pseudomonas > Pseudomonas sp. EMN2. The sequence goes on along the minus strand of NZ_VZZR01000097.1, from coordinate 31,892 downwards.
CAGCGCGAGGATCGCCGCATCGCGCACGCCCTGGGGCCGCGGGTCGGCGGCGCAGACCTCCATCAGCTCACGGATCAGGCTACGCCGCAGGTTGCGCCCTGGGGGCAGGCGGCTGCCGCTGGCAGGCTTGGTCTCGCGGATCTTCAGCAGTTGCTCATGCTCGATCAGCCCCAGCCGCCAGGCTTCGTTCATCACCCCGCGCACGGCATTGACGTACAGCGAAGAGGTGTTGGGGGCAAAGCCGTCGGCACGCAGGGCAGCAACCAAGGCGATCACATGGCCGGGCTCGAGGTGGTGCCACGGCACATCGGCGATGTCGGCATCGATGAAACCCAGGCGGTCGGCCGCGTCCTGGAGGATATAGCGCATGGTCAGCTGACTGGACGGGGCCAGACGGGCCAGGTACTGCAGCAGCGGGTTGCGCACGAGGTCAATCACAACGGGGATCCTGTAGCGAAGCCTTGCTCATGGTGAGGCAAAGCGTGAAGCGAGTCGTTATGACGCATGAAGATGTCAAAACGACAACAAAATAATCAGGTCAATATGACTCGATGAAGTGCCATCACCTTGATATTCAAGGGCTTGAGCGCTGGCACGGATCGTGATGTTACCCCATTCAACCTCTCCAATCGAACCAAGGGTCCCGCCATGCTTGTCCAGCCGATAGCCGCCCGTCCGCGCCAGGCCCTCTGGGCCCTGGCTTTTCGACCGTTCTTCCTTGGCGGCAGCCTGTTCGCCCTGCTCGCCCTGTTGCTGTGGGCCGGCGTGCTCAGCGGCGCACTGCATGCCCAAGCCCCGGGCGGCATGCTCGCCTGGCACCGGCACGAGATGCTGTTCGGCTTTGCCGTGGCGATCGTCGCCGGCTTCCTGCTCACGGCGGTGCAGAACTGGAGCGGCCTGCCCGGCCTCAGCGGGCGCTGGCTGCAGGGGCTGTTCCTGCTCTGGCTGCTGGGGCGCGCCAGTTGGTTCCTGGCGCTGCCGCCAGCGCTGCTGGTGGCGGTGCATGGCGCGTTCTTGCCGCTGGTGGCGCTGGCCCTGGCGCGGCCGATCATCCAGCGGCGTTTGCGCAACAACTACCCGATCGTGGCGCTGGTGCTGCTGCTTGCCGGCTGCCAGTGGATCACCCTGCTCGGCTGGCTGAACCAGGACGAGGCGTGGCAACGGCGCGGCGTGCTCGCCGGGTTGTGGCTGGTGGCGGCGATGATGAGCGTGATCGGCGGGCGGGTGATCCCCTTCTTCACCCGCCGCGGCCTGGGCAACATGAGCCCCGCCCCGGCCCGACCCTGGCTCGACCGCGCCTGCCTGCTGGGCAGCGTGGCCCTGCCGATCAGTTATGTGCTTGGCCTCGACGACACACCACACCCGGCCATGGCGGTGCTGTTCGCCACCCTCGCCGTGCTGCACGCGGTGCGCCTGGCGTTTTGGCACGACCGTGGCCTGTGGCGGCTGCCGCTGTTGTGGTCGCTGCACCTGGCCTATGCCTGGCTGATCCCGGCCTGCCTGGGCCTGGCCCTTTGGCATGCGGGCACTGCGCTCAACCCCAGCCTGCCAGCCCACGCGCTGACGGTGGGGGCGATGACCGGGCTGATCGTGGCAATGATGGCACGGGTCAGCCTGGGGCATACCGGGCGGCCTTTGCAGGTGCCGCGCAGCATCGGCTGGGCGTTTGCCCTGATCCAGCTGGCCGCGGTTGCACGGGTGCTGGTGACGCCCTTCACGTCGCTGGGGCTGGGGCTTTCGGTGGTGTTCGGCTGCGCAGCGTTGATGCTGTTCGTTTGGCACTACTTGCCGATGCTGATGCGGCCGCGGGTGGATGGGATGCCGGGTTAGCCAAGCCAAATCCTTCGCGGGCAGTCCAGGTATTCGCGATCCACTGTAGGAGCGTACCGGTCAAGAAATGCGCCCTCTGTGGGACCGCCACGAAGGGCGGCAGAGTGGGCTACAGTTGAACGGCATTCCTCTTCAACAACGAGACCGCATGGCCTTCCACCACCTGACCCGCACCCACCCCCGTCTCACCCTCGCCACCTTGGCCGGCCTTGCCGGCGCCTGGCTGATCCCGGCCGACGACACCGTGCAGCACATCCTCGCCGGCTGGAACCTCGGGGTCTGGCTGTACCTGCTGATGGTCCTCTGGCTCAGCCTGCGGGCAACGCCCGACAGGGTGCGCAAGGTGGCCCGCGTCGAGGACGAAAACGCCGGCCTGGTACTGGTCGCCGTGAGCGTCGCCGCCATCGCCAGCCTCGCCGCGGTGACCCTGCAACTGGTTTCAAGCCGCGGCCTTGCGGGCAACGCCCTGGCCCTGCACTACCTGTACACCGGCCTCACCGTCGCCGGCTCGTGGCTGATGATCGGCTGCATCTTCAGCCTGCATTACGCCCGGCTGTTCTACACCGGCAACAGCCACGAACCACCCCTGCGCTTCGCCGATGGCGAGCGCAACCCGGACTACTGGGACTTCCACTATTTCTCGTTCACCATCAGCGTCGCCGTGCAGACCTCGGACGTGGGCGTCGGCGGGCGCGCCATGCGCCGGGTGGTGCTGGCCCACTCACTGGTAGGCTTCGTGTTCAACACGGCGATCCTCGGTTTCACCATCAACATCGCCGCTGGCCTGCTCGGCTAGCAGACGCCGCGCACAGGCGGCGATCCGTCGGCAGACCTGCTCCAGCACCTCGGCTTCCAGCACCAGGCCCAGACGTACATGCCCGGCAGCGCTCGGCCCGAAGGCATCCCCCGGCAGCAGCGCCACGCCTTCTTCGTCGAGCAGGCGCTGGGCGAAGGCCTGGGCGCTGAGCCCGGTGTTGCGAATGTCGAGCATCACGAACATGCCTCCGGCCGGCCGGTGGGCCTGCACGCCTGGGCAACCTTCGAACACCGCACACACCCGATCGCGCCGCTGGCGGTAAGCCTCGCGCATGCTCGCCACTTCGGGCAGTTGCTGCTGCAGCGCCACGCAGGCGGCCTGCATCACGAACTCCGGCAGGCCGAACAGCATCGCCATCGCCAGGTTGGTCAGGTGCTCGGCCAGCGCCGGCGGCCCGATCACCCAGCCAATCCGCCAGCCACTCATCGCATGGGTCTTGGACAGGCTGTCGATCACCACGCAGCGCTCGGCCATGCCCGGCAGGCCCAGTGGGCTGGGCGCCTCGCCTTCATATAACAGGCCCCGGTAGACCTCGTCGCACACCAGCCACAGGTCATGCTTGCGACACAATTGCGCCAAGCGACGCAGGTCTGCCGGCGGGATCACCGCGCCGGTGGGGTTGTGCGGGCTGTTGAGCAGCAGCCCGCGGGTGCGCGGGGAGATGGCGCGGGCCACCGCGTCGGGGTCGAGGCGAAAACCCTGCTCCGGCCGCACGGCCACCTGCACCGCCTGCGCCCCGCACGCACTGAGCACGCCGTGATAAGTCACATACATGGGCTCGGCGACTATCACCTGGTCACCGGCTTCGAACAGGCACTGGAAGGTGGCGTACAAGGCGCACTGGGCGCCAGCAGTGACCACCACCTGGTCGGGGTGCAGCGCCAGCCGGCGCTGGCGCACGATCGCCTCGCGCAGGGCCAGGCTGCCGCGCACATCGCTGTAATGGGTGTCGCCCCGGCGCAGGCTGCTCACGGCGGCTTCAACCACCGCCGCGGGGGTATCGAAATCCGGGTCGCCCACCGACAACAGGAATACCTCACGGCCTTGCTTGCGCAGGGCCTGGGCCTGGTAGTGGATGTCCCAGGCGGCAGCAGCGTCGCCGGCGATACGTTGAGTGAGCGTGGCGTAACGCATGACTGTACTCCCTGTCTGCCCGGCAGCGCCGCTGGTCCGAAACGCGCTGTCGGTAAACATAGCAGAGCAAGTACCGACGCCAGCCCCTACCCCTGCGGGAAAACGTTTGCCCAGGCAGGCGGCCGCCAGCCGGTCGCCAAATGGCCATTGTGACGGCCGTCATGCATTAACACATTTGTCATGTTTTGCGCGGAACGTTGCCGTGGCGGCTGCTATGGTTAGATTCCGACGGCCAGGTAAGGCCCGTCTGATTTCTAAAGTCGACATCACCCCGTTCAGCAACGAACAAGGAGGCTGGCATGAACAAGATGACGTTCCCCAACGCCTGCCAGGTGATGCGTTGGCATTTCCATCCCCTGGGTTTCGAAGCCAGCATGGATGCGCCGCGCAGCATGGTCGCCCGTCTATTCGACCGTGCCAGCGGTGAAACCCTGCTGGCTATCGCCGGCATCCCGTGCACGGCGATCATGGCCGCCACCGATGTCGAGCGCATCATCGAAGCGGTTGAGGCCGAAATGGAGACATTCGACCTGCGCTTCAACCCGTTACGCAGCGCGGTCTAGCCTACCGTCTCACGCCGTGCGCCCAGCCCGTTCATGAACTGCTCGGCCGGCACCGGCTGGCCCAGCAGGTAACCCTGCAGCGAGTCACAGCCCAGGCGGGTCAGGAAGTCCTGCTGACGGTCCGTTTCCACTCCCTCGGCGACAATCCGCAGCCCCAGTGCCTGGCCCAGCGCAACGATGGCCGAGACGATCGCCGCGTCATCGCTGTCCTGCTCCAGGTCGCGGACGAAACCTCGGTCGATCTTCAGTTCGTTGGCCGGCAGGCGCTTGAGGTACATCAGGCTTGAATAGCCAGTTCCGAAATCATCGATGGACAGGTCCACGCCCATGTCTGATAGCCGCTGCAGCACCATCAGGCTGGCATCGGCATCACGCATTGCGGTGGTTTCGGTGATTTCCAGGGTCAGCCGGTTGGCCGGCAGGCCGTTATCGGCGAGGGCCCTGGCGACGCTGTCGACCAGCCCGGCATGGCAGAACTGGATCGCCGACAGGTTGACCGCAATACGCCAGTCCTCTCGCCCCTCGCCCAGCCATTGGCGCATCTGCCGACAGGCCTCGCCCAGCACCCACTCGCCGATGGGGATGATCAACCCGGTCTTCTCGGCAAGGCCGATGAAGCGGTCCGGCAGCATCAGGCCATGTTGCGGATGCTCCCAGCGCAGCAGGGCCTCGGCGCCGATGGGTTGGCGCGCGACGGCGTCGAACTTGGGCTGGTAATGCAGGCGGAACTGGCCCTGCTCCAGCGCCGTGCGCAGGTCCTGCAGCAATTGCAGCTGCTGGCGTGCGTTGCTGTTCATCGACGCGTCGAAGAAGCTGTAGCCGTTCTTGCCGGCACTCTTGGCGTGATACATCGCAGCGTCGGCGTTGCGCAGCAGCTCATGCTGGTCCAGGCCGTTGCCCGGGTAGAGCACGATGCCCAGGCTGGCCGACAGCATCAGGTCATGCTCGGCCACCCGGAACGGCTTGGCCATCAGGTTGACCTGCTTGGCCGCGACGTTCATGGCATCGTCCGGCTCGCCAAGCTCGACCAACAGCACGAACTCGTCACCGCCGATGCGCGCCAGGGTGTCCTGGCTGTGCAGGTGGCCGCGCAAGCGCGCCGCCACCGCCTTGAGCAGCAGGTCGCCGATATGGTGGCCAAAGGCATCGTTGACCGGTTTGAAGCCGTCCAGGTCGATGAACATCAGGGCGAAGCAGCCGCCCTGCTCCGCCACCCGGCCCATGGCCTGCTCGATGCGGTCGGCCAGCAGTGTGCGGTTGGGCAGCCCGGTGAGGGTGTCATGCAGGGCCAGTTGGGTCAGTTCCTGGTTGGCCAGCGTCAGCGAGCGCGCCAACTCCGCCGTGCGCGCTTCCAGACGCGCGTCCAGCACCGAGGTGAGCAGTGCCACCGCCAACACCGCCAGGGTGGTGATCAGCACCAGGTAATCGAGGCCATCGCCCGCCAGGCCATCGGCCAGCGCACCGCAGAAGCTGCCCTCGGGGAAGTTCGCCGCCGCCATGCCGGTGTAGTGCATGCCGACGATGGCGATACCCATCACCACCGCCGCCACGCCACGCACCTGGCGTACATACGGGGTGTGCTGGCGCAGGCGGAAGGCGATCCACAGTGCCGCGGCCGATGCACCTACCGCTATGGCCAGGGAGGCGCCGAACAGCGTCGGGTCATAGTCGATCCCAGGTTGCATGCGCAAGGCGGCCATGCCCATGTAGTGCATGCAGGCGATGCCGGTGCCCATGATCAGCGCACCGAAGCCCAACTGCAGCCACGGCAACTTCGGCTGGCTCACCAGCCACAGGGCAAAGCCCGACGACAGCACCGCGATCAGCAGGGACAGCGCCGTCAGCGCGGTGTCGTAACCCAGGCTGATCGGCAGGCTGAAGGCGAGCATGCCGATGAAGTGCATCGACCAGATGCCGATACCCATGGCCAGTGCCCCGCCCCCCATCCACAGATGCACCGCACGCCCTTTGGCCGTGGCGATGCGCCCGGTCAGATCGAGGGCCGTATAGGAGGCAAGAATGGCCACGCACAGCGAGATCAACACCAGCGAGGAGGAGTAACTACCGATCAGCATGTGCACTTCCAGGAGCAGGGCCAAGGAGAGCCCGGAAAAGCCGATGATTGTACTCAAGCTTTGACGAAACGCACGGGGTTTTCGCCAGCCAGAATGGATCCAATAGCTGCCAGAAAGCGACGTGATAGCTGTGCTAGAGCCTTTTAACGAGCAGATACCGGCAGATTGCCACTTGTCGTCTGTCGCACCACTGCCAAAATCATCGGCCATTGCCAGACTTGCACGTGGCAGCGTTGGTCGGGCACCCTCGAACGCGCGCCAAGCCAGGCCACTCCAGCTAATCTGTACAAGCTGACACAACTTTCTACCACTGTTTCAGGAGCTCTCGATGGCCACCCGGTCCGGGCACATACCCTTGCTCGCCCTCCCCCTGCTCGCCCTGAGCCTGGCGCTCACAGCCGGCTGCTCGAGCAAACATGCCAGTACCCGTTACGCCACCCAAGGCGCCAACTGTTACGCCAAGGCCATGCCCAGCAGCGGCGAAGGCGGCCTGGCGTTCGGCCCGACCCTGGCCACGGCCAGCCGCAAGTCGCTGGACAGCTGCATGCGCTATGCCGGCCGCTCGGGCGGTACGCCGAAGACCTGCCAGGTGGTGCTGGCCAAGTGCAAGAGCTGAACGGCTAACCGAGTGCTTCCTCGATCAGTGCCGCAACCTCCCTTGCGTGGGACGCCAGCGAGGCATGGCTGGCGTCCAGGGTGATGACCCTGCGGGGCTTCATCCGCGCCGACATCATCTGCTGGTTGGCCGGTGCGATCATATGGTCCTGGCTGGAGATCTGGTACCAGGATGGCTTGTGCCGCCACGCCGGGTTGCTGATGTTGTCGCCAAAAGTGCTGGCCAGCGGCGCCTTCTGCGTCACCGCCATCACCAGCGCATCATCAGCCGACAGGTCCTGGCAGAAGCTCTCATGGAACTTGTCGGCCTTGATCCACAGGTAGCCATCGCTGTCCGGCTCAAGGTTCGGCGCCGCCACCGGCAGGTGCTGCTGCGTCAGGCCCCCGGGGCTCTCCCCGGCATCGGGGGCGAAAGCGGCGATATACACCAGCCCCATCACGTTCGCTGCATTACCCGCCTCGGTAATCACCGCGCCGCCGTAGGAATGCCCCACCAGCAGCACCGGCCCCTGTACCTGCGCGACCATCTTGCGCGTGCGCTCGGCGTCATCGGCCAGGGAAGTCAACGGCAGCTCCACTGCCCGCAACTCAGTGATTCCTCTGCGTGACAGTTCGACGATCACCCTGCCCCAATGGGCGGCGCCGCCCCAGAAACCGTGGACGAGAACGACTGTAGGCCTGGTGCTCATGGGCTTGCCTCTTCGCTGGATGATCGAGGGACTTGGATATCGCTGAAACAGCATAGGCGACCGCCAGCCACGCTTTAGATGAAAGGTGGCAGGCGCCAGCCCTGTTCATGACCAAAAAGCTGCTTCACTCCCCGGTTTGCTGGCGCTTCCAGCGTTCCAGGTTCTCGGTCATCAGTTGCTCGGGCAGCGGCCCTGCGACCAGCGCTTTGAGCTTGAGCGCCAGTTGCTCACGCAGTTCGGGCGTATTGCAGGGAGACTTGTGCGACAGCGCCAGGTACAGCCCTTCGCTGGAGACCGGCGGCTCCAGTATCTCCAGCTGCTGCTCCTTGCCCAGCGTGCGGGCCAGGGCCAGGCCCGGATAGTGTTCGAAAATCACGTAGTCATTGCGTTTGCGCAGCAGCTTCTCGAAGGCCTGGGTGGCGCTGGGCACCGCTTCAAGGCTGAGTTGCGCGCGGGCATAGTCGTCGAAGGCCTGGCCATGGCTGTTGTTGACCAAGGTCCCGCCGCGCCGGCCCTTCAGGTCGGACCAGTCGCCATAGGCAAAGCCCTCGCCCTTGCGTACCCAGACCACACTGGAGTTGAACAGGAACGGCGGGCTGACGTAATCCACCCACTGCTCCCGGGCCTGGGTATGGAAGTAGCCGGCCATCAGGTCGATGCGCCCGGTGTTCAGCTCTTCCTGGGCCCGCGACCAGGGGCCGGTGTAGAGGATCTCAACCGCCAGCCCGAGCTCGCTGGCCACGTGCTTGAGCAGGTCGGCATTGGCACCGATCAACTGCTGGGGGTTGTGTGGGTCGCGCCAGAGGTAAGGAGGGTATTCCGGGTTGCCGGTGGCGGTCAGCTGCCGACACGGCTCATCGGCAAGGGTGAAGGCCGGCAGCAAGGCCAAGGCGAGCCATAGCACCGACCGGTACCGACGTTGTGCGCTCATTGCGACCCTCTCGCTCCTGCGTGTCTGACAGAAATGGCCCTAGGGCGCTCCCTGCGCCGGCCTGGTCAACGCGCCCAAACTGCAGTGGCAGTAAGTCAAAACTGGCCCAATACAGTGTGCACCAGAAATAGCAGATCGCCACGCACTCATTTGGATGGGCGCCTATGAGTTCAGTCCCCCTGGTCCGCCAGCGCCTGCTGCTCATCCCAACCACCACCCAACGCCGCAATCAACTGCACACTCGCCAACAACCGCCCTTGCAGCAGCGTCAGCACACTACGCTCATTGCTCAGCGCCGTGGTCTGCACGCTCACCACATCCAGGTAGCCGATCAACCCGGCCTTGTACTGGTTCTCGGTCAGGCGCAGCGACTCGCGTGCCGCATCCAGCGCTTCCTGGCGCACCACGGCCTCGTCGCCGTACACCTTGAGCTGCACCAGGTAATTCTCCACTTCCTTGAACCCATCCAGCACGGTCTGCCGGTACTGGGCCACGGTCTGGTCATACACGGCCACGGTGCGGTCCACTTCGGCGCTGCGCTTGCCGGCATCGAACAGCGTCAACGCCAACTGCGGCCCCACGGACCAGTAGCGGTTGGGCAACTCGATCCAGTTGTTGAAGCTGCTGCTGGAATAGCCGCCGTTCATGCTAAGCGACAGGTCGGGGAAATAGGCCGCGCGGGACACGCCGATGTTCGAGTTGGCCGCCATGACCTTGCGCTCGGCCGAGGCGATGTCCGGGCGACGCTCCAGCAACTGCGACGGCAGCGACAGCGGAATATCGGGCAATGCCGGAATCGCCTCGGTCGCAGCCAGGGCAAAGTCGGCCGGCGCCTTGCCCATCAACACCGCGATGGCGTTCTCGTACTGCGCCCGCTGCCAGGCCAGGTCGATCAGGTCGGCCTGGGTGCTCTTGAGCTGGGTGCGCGCCTGGGCCACGGCATCCGGCCCGGCCACGCCGGCACGGTACTGGTTTTCGTTCATCTTCAATGAACGCTCGTAAGCAGCGACGGTTGCTTCGAGCAGGCGCTTCTGCGCATCGATCACCCGCAACTGCAGGTAGTTCTGCACCAGCTCCGACTGCTGGCTGAGGCGGATCGCGGCCAGGTCGGCGAGGCTGGCCTGGGCGCTGGCCTCGTTGGCATTCAGGGTTTCGCGCAACTTGCCCCACAGGTCGATCTCCCAGCTGACACCAAGCTGGGCGTTGTAGGTGTCGCGGATACCGCTGCTGTTGTTCGACAGGCTTGAGCTGGAGCTGCCGGTGCCCTGGGCCGACCGGGTCTTGCCAACGGACAGGTCCAGCGAGGGGAACAGCGAAGCCCGGCTGCTGCGCACCAGGGCCTGGGCCTGGCGGTACTGGGCCGCGGATTGCGCAACGGTCTGGTTGCTGCGGTTGAGTTCCTCGACCAGCGAATTGAGCTGCACGTCGCCGTAGATCTCCCACCAGGCGCCGCGGGCGATGGCGTCGGACGGTTTGGCCTGGGTCCAGCCTTCGGCCTGCTTGAACTGCGCCGGGGTGCTCAATTCTGGGCGGTGATAGTCGGGGCTCAGGGTACAAGCGCTGAGCATCGCCACGCACAGCCCGGCGCCAACCAGGCGCGAGCCGCGCCCGTGGGTCAGGCGCATGAGGGCACGGTGCAGGCGGGTATGGGCAAAGTTCATAGCGGGGTATCCAGGGCAGCGTCGGTGCGCACGCCGCGCCAACGGTTGAAACGGTGGCGCAGGCGGTCGAGGTAGAGGTAGACCACAGGCGTCGTGTACAGGGTGAGCATCTGGCTGAAGACCAGGCCGCCGATGATGGTCAGGCCCAGTGGCTGGCGCATTTCGGCGCCTTCGGCCTGGCTGAGCAACAGCGGCAGCGCGCCGAGGATGGCAGCCAGGGTGGTCATCAGGATCGGCCGCAGGCGCAGCAGGCAGGCACGGCGGATCGACTCTTCGGGCGACAGGCCGTCGTTGCGCTCCAGTTGCAGGGCCAGGTCGATCATCAGGATGGCGTTCTTCTTGACCACGCCGATCAGCAGGAACAGCCCCAGCAGCGAGATCAGGCTGAACTCGCCGCCGGTCAGGTACAGCGCGAGCAAGGCGCCGACACCGGCCGAGGGTAACGTGGAAAGGATGGTCAAGGGGTGGATGTAGCTTTCGTAGAGAATGCCCAGCACCAGGTACACCAGCACCAGGGCGCCGAGGATCATCAGCGGCTGGCCTTCGGTGGTCTTGGCGAAGGCATCGCCAGTACCGCCCAGTTTGGCGATCACCGACTCCGGCAAACCCAGCCTGGCCACCGCACGTTCCAAGGCAGCCAGGGCCTGGTCGGTGCTGTAGCCTTCGGCCACATCGAACGAGATGTCTTCGGAGGCGAACTGGCCCTCGTGGCTGACGCGGTCGTTGGCCAGGCTGTTCTCGTAACGGGCGAAGCTGGACAGCGGCACACGGGCACCATCGGCGGTGATCACCTGCACCTGCTCCAGGGTGCTCGGGTCCCAGGCATATTTGGGGTTGATCTCCAGCACCACCTGGTACTGGTTGAGGCTGTCGTAGATGGTCGAGATCTGCCGCTGGCTGTAGGCGTTGTTGAGCACCGAGGTGACCATGCTCATGTCGATGCCCAGGCGCTTGGCCTGGTCACGATCCACCACCAGGGTCACCTGTTGGGTGCCGGCGCCGTCGCGGGCATCGATGGCGGTCAGTTCAGGCAGCTTGCGCAGCTCGGCGGCCACCTTCGGGAACCATTCGCGCAAGGCGGCCAGGTCACCGCTCTGCAGGGTGTAGAGGTACTGCGAAGTACTCTGGTCGCGGCCACCACCGCCCAGTTGCAAGTCCTGGTCGGCCATCAGGAACAGCCGGCCGCCGGGCACCTTGGGCATTTCCTTGCGCAGGCGTTCGATAACCTTTTGCGCGTTCTCTTTGCGCTGGGTGATTGGCTTGAGCCGCACCAGCATGAAGGCATTGTTGGTGCCGCTGTTGCCGCCGATGAAACCGGCGACGCTCTCCACGGCCGGGTCCTTGAGCAGCGCCCGGCGGTAGATCTCCATCTTCGGCTGCATCACGCTGAACGACAGGCCGTCGTCGCCCCGCACGAAGCCCTGCAACTGGCCGGTGTCCTGCTGCGGCATCAGCGTCTTGGGCACCACCACATACAAGGCAATGTTGAGGCCGATGGTGGCCAGCAGGCTGAACAGCGTCAGGCGCTTGTGGCGCAGCGCCCAGCCCAGGCTGCGATCGTAACCGGCGACCATGCGCTGGTGGATGCGGTCGCTCAAGCGCTGCAGGCGGGTCTGCTGCTGCGGGCCATGCACCTTCAGCCAGCGTGAACAGAGCATCGGCGTAAGCGTGAGCGACACCACCAACGAGACGATGATCGCCGCCGCCAGGGTGATCGAGAACTCCTTGAACAGGCCGCGCACGATGCCGCCCATGAACAGGATCGAAACGAACACCGCCACCAGCGAAACGTTCATCGACAGCAGGGTGAAGCCGACCTCCTGCGCGCCCTTGTAGGCAGCGCGCATGGGGTTCTCGCCGTTCTCGATATGCCGGGAGATGTTCTCCAGCACCACGATGGCATCGTCCACCACCAGGCCGGTGGCCAGGATCAGCGCCATCAGCGACAGGTTGTTCAGCGAGAAGCCGCACAGGTACATCACCGCAAAGGTGCCCACCAGCGACACCGGCACGGCCAGGCTTGGAATCAGCGAGGCGCGGAAGTTGCCGAGGAACAGGTACACCACCAGGATCACCAGCGCCACGGCGATCAGCAGGGTGTGCTCGGCCTCCTTGAGGGTGGCCTTGATCACCGGCGAACGGTCCATGGCCACGTCCAGCTTGACGCTGGCCGGCAGCAGCGACTGCAGGGCCGGCAGCTCGGCCTTGATCTGCTCGACGGTCTGGATGATGTTGGCGCCGGACTGGCGGTTGACCACCAGCAGCACTGCGCTCTGGTCGTTGAAGAAGCCGCTGTTGTAGCGGTTCTCCACGCCATCGGTGACCTTGGCCACGTCGGACAGGCGCAGGATCGCGCCGTTCTGCTGGCGGATCACGATCGGTTTGTAGTCTTCGGCCTTCTCCAACTGATCGTTGGCGCGCACCTGCCAGTTGCGTTCCTTGTCCTCGACAAACCCCATGGGCCGGCGCTGGTTGGCGTTCGCCACGGCAGTGCGCACATCGTCCAGGGCCAGGCCGTACTGATTGAGCAACTGCGGCTCCAGCTCGATGCGCACAGCCGGCAGCGAACTGCCGCCGATCTGCACCTCCCCTACCCCGCTGACCTGGGACAGGCTCTGGGACAGGATGGTGTCGGCCAGGTCGTACAACTGCCCCTTGGACAGCACTGAGGAGGTCAGCGACAGCACCATGATCGGCGCTTGCGAAGGGTTGATCTTCTTGTACGTGGGCATGCTGCGCATGCCGCTGGGCAACAGGTTGCGGGTGGCGTTGATCGCCGCCTGCACTTCACGCGCGGCGCCGTCGATGTCACGGCCCAGGTCGAAGCCGATGATCACCCGGGTCGAGCCCTGGTTGGAGCTGCTGGTCAGGGTGGTGACACCAGCAATCGCGCCGAGCTTGCGCTCCAGCGGCGTGGCCACGGTGGAGGCCATGACCTCGGGGCTTGCACCGGGCAGGCTGGCCTGCACCACGATCACCGGGAAGTCCATCTGCGGCAGCGGCGACACCGGCAGCAGGCCAAAGCTCACCCCGCCCAGCAGCATGATCGCCAGGCTCAGCAGCATGGTCGCCACCGGCCGGCGGATGAAAGGACCGGACAGGTTCATGCGTCGGCCTGCTGTGCGTCAGCCGCTGGGCGCCAACGGCGGGCCAGGCGGTCGAAGTACAGGTAGATGACCGGGGTGGTGAACAGGGTCAGCACCTGGCTCACCAACAGCCCGCCGACCATCACCAGGCCCAGCGGCTGGCGCAGTTCGGCACCGGAACCGGTGGCGAGCATCAATGGCACGGCACCGAACAGCGCCGCCAGGGTGGTCATCAGGATCGGTCGGAAACGCAGCAACGCGGCCTGGTAGATCGCATCACGCGGGCTCATGCCCTGGTGGCGCTCCGCCTCCAGGGCAAAGTCGATCATCATGATCGCGTTCTTCTTGACGATGCCGATCAGCAGGATGATGCCGATGATCGCGATCATCCCCAGATCGTTGCCGCTGAGCAGCAATGCCAGCAAGGCACCCACCGCCGCCGAGGGCAGCGTGGAGAGGATGGTCACCGGGTGGATATAGCTCTCGTAGAGCACGCCCAGCACGATGTACATGGTCACCACGGCAGCCAGAATCAGCAGCAAGGTGCTCGACAACGACGCCTGGAATGCCTCGGCGGCACCCTGGAAGCGGGTCTGCACGCCAATCGGCATGCCGATCTCCTGTTGCATCTGTTCGATCACCTGCACCGCCTCGCCCAGGGACGCGCCATGGCCGAGGTTGAACGACATCATCACTGCCGGGAACTGGCCGATGTGCGAGATGGCCAGCTGGGCCTGGCGCTGTTCGATGCGCGCCAGCGCCGACAGGCGCACCTGGCCGCCGTCGGTGGCCTTGACGTGGATCGACTCCAGGGCCTGTGGGCCGAGGCTGGCAGCGGTCTGCGACTGCAGCACCACACGGTACTGGCTGGCCTGGGTGTAGATGGTCGAGATCTGCCGCTGGCCGAAGGCGTCATACAGCGCGTTGGTGATCTGCGACACGCTGATGCCCAGGCGGCTGGCCATGTCGCGGTCGATCACCAGATACACCTGAAGGCCCTTGTCCTGCAGGTCGCTGGCCACGTCCTGCAATTCGGGGCGCTGCTGCAGGGCCTGGACCAGCTTGCCGCTCCACTGCGCGAGCAGCTCGGCGTCGGGTGAACTGAGGCTGAACTGGTACTGGGTGCGGCTGACCCGGTCCTCGATGCTCAAGTCCTGCACCGGCTGCATGAACAGGCGGATTCCTACCAACCGGTCGAGCTGTGGCTGCAGGCGGTTGATCACCTGGCTGGCGGTCACGTCGCGCTCGCCGTGGGGCTTGAGGTTGATCAGCAGACGGCCACTGTTGAGGGTGGCGTTGTCGCCGTCCACGCCGATATACGAGGACAGGCTCTGCACCGCCGGGTCCTGGAGAATCACGCCGGCCAGCGCCTGCTGGCGCTCGCTCATGGCGGCGAACGAGGTGGATTGCGGGGCTTCGGAGATACCCTGGATCACGCCGGTGTCCTGGGCCGGGAAGAAGCCTTTGGGCACCGCCAGGTACAGCACCACGGTCAGCGCCAGGGTGGCCACCGCCACCAGCAGCGTCAGTGGCTGATGCTTGAGTACCCAGGTCAAGGCGCTTGCGTAGTGCTTGATCAGCCAGTCGATCCAGGCGCCGCTGGCACGGTAGAAGCGGCCCTGCTCTTCTTCCTTGGGCTCGCGCTTGAGCAGGCGTGCGCACATCATCGGCGTCAGGGTCAGCGATACCACCAGGGAAATCAGGATCGCCACCGCCAGGGTGATGGCGAACTCGCGGAACAACCGCCCGACCACATCGGCCATGAACAGCAACGGGATCAATACCGCGATCAAGGAAAACGTCAGCGAGATCAGGGTGAAGCCGATCTGCTTGGCGCCCTTGAGCGCCGCCTGGAAGGGTGTCTCGCCCTCTTCGATATGCCGGGAGATGTTCTCCAGCATGACGATGGCGTCGTCCACCACGAAACCGGTGGCAATGGTCAGGGCCATCAGCGTGAGGTTGTTGACCGAGAAGCCGGCCAGGTACATCACCCCGAAGGTGCCGATCAGCGACAGCGGCACGGCGATGGAAGGAATGATCGTGGCGCTGACCCGGCGCAGGAACAGGAAAGTGACCATCACCACCAGGGCGATGGCAAACAAGAGCTCGTGCTGCACGTCGCGCACGGCGGCGCGGATGGTCTGGGTGCGATCGGTGAGCACCATCACGTCCAGGCCCGCCGGCAGGTTGTCGGTGATCGACGGCAGCAGTTCCTTGATCCGGTCGACCACTTCGATGACGTTGGCACCGGGCTGGCGCTGGATATTCAGCAGCACCGCCTCGTTCTGGTTGGCCCAGGCCGCCAGGCGTTCGTTTTCGGCGCCATCGACGATCTCGGCGACGTCCTTCAGGCGCAGCGGCGCACCGTTGGTGTACTTGAGGATGAGGTTGGCGTACTCCTCGGGCGAGCGCAGCTGGTCGTTGGCGTCGAGCATCGACACCCGGGTGGGGCCGTCGAAGTTGCCCTTGGGCTGGTTGACGTTGGACGCGCCGATCAGGGTGCGCACGTCATCCAGGTTCAGGCCGTTGGCGGCCAGGGCATCGACGTTGACCTTGATCCGTACGGCCTGGCGCTGGCCGCCGGCGATGCTGACCATGCCCACGCCGCTGATCTGGGCGATCTTCTGCGCCACGCGGGTGTCGACCAGATCGTTGAGCTTGGGCAACGGCATGGTTTTCGACGAAATCGCCAGGGTCAGCACCGGGGTGTCGGCCGGGTTGACCTTGTTGTACACCGGCGGTGCCGGCAGGTCGCTGGGCAGCAGGTTGCTGGCGGCGTTGATCGCGGCCTGCACCTGTTGCTCGGCAACGTCCATGTTCATGTCGAGGTTGAAGCGCAGCGTGAGTACCGAAGCGCCACCGGAACTGGTCGAGGCCATCTGCTCCAGGCCCGGCATCTGCCCGAACTGGCGCTCCAGCGGCGCGGTGACGGCACTGGTCATCACCTGCGGGCTGGCGCCGGGGTACAGGGTCATGACCCGGATGGTCGGGTAGTCGACCTGGGGCAAGGCCGCCACTGGCAGCATCTTGTAGGCAATCAGGCCGGCCAGGACGATGGCCAGCATGCTCAGCGTGGTGGCGACCGGCCGCAGGATGAACAGGCGGGAAAGGTTCATGCGCCCGCCTTGGAGCTCGATTTACCGGTCTGGGCCGCGCCTTTGGCGTCCTGGCCCTGCAGGTGCTGGCCGGGGGTGGTTGGCACTTGCGAGCTGTCTTCGACCACATCGACCTTGGTGCCTTCACGCAGGCGGTCGGTGCCTTCGAGCACCAGGCGGTCACCGGCGGCCAGGCCTTCGAGGATCACGCTGTGCTGGCCATCGCTGGCCCCTACCTTGAGCTTGCGGATATTGACCTTGCTGTCCTGGTTGACCACATAGGCGAAGGTGCCGTCGTTGCCGAACTGGATCGCCGCGGCCGGGGCCAGTACCACCTGTTTGAGGGTGTCGGCCAGCAGGCGCACGTTGACGAACTGGTTGGGGAACAGTGCGTGGTCCTTGTTCTGGAACGCGCCCTTGAACTTCAGGGTGCCTGTGGTGGTGTCGATCTGGTTGTCGAGGCTGCCCAGCACGCCGGTGGCCTGTAGCTTGCGATCGCCACGGTCCCAGGCTTCGACTGGCAGGCTGGCACCGCTGCGGTAGCGGGCAAGCACGGTGTCCAGTTCGGTTTCCGGCAGGGTGAAGGCGACGTTGATCGGCTCGGTCTGGGTGATCACCACCAGCGCGGTGGTGTCGTTGGCGGCGACCAGGTTGCCCAGGTCCAGCTGACGCAGGCCCAGGCGGCCGTTGATCGGTGCACGGATCTGGGTGAAATCGAGGTTCAGGCGGGCGTCGTTGACGGCGGCCTGGTTGGTCTTGACCAGCCCCTGGAACTGCGCCACCTGGGCTTCGGCGGTGTCGAGGGTCTGCTTGGCGATGCTGTCTTCGGCGTACAGGCCTTTATAGCGGGCCAGGTCGACCTGGGCGTTCTTCAATTGCGCCTGGTTCTGCGCCAGGGTGCCTTCGGCCTGCTGCAGGGCAATGCGGTACGGGCGTGGGTCGATCTCGGCGAGCAGGTCGCCGGCCTTGACCTGCTGGCCTTCCTGGAAGTGGATCTTGACCAGCTCGCCAGCCACCCGGCTGCGCACGTTGACGGTGTTGGTCGCGGTGACGGTACCCAGAGCCTTGTAGTACAGCGGGAAGTCACCGACTCGCACAGGCTCCACACGCACCGGCACCGGGTCGCTAGAGGCGCCGAAGCCCGGGCGCCCACCCATGCCCATGCCTTTGCCCGGTCGGCCACCGCCAGTCGCTTCCTTGTGGACGGGCGCTGCGGGCCACAGCCACCAGGCCAGCAGGGCCACCAGCAGCAGGATCAGCAGGCCGAACAGCCAGCGACGGGGGGAACGGGAATTGGACACTTGCATGGGACGAACGAACCTTGTTCAGAGAAAGACGGCGGGAAGAGCGTGAACGATAAGCACTGGCATCGGATTAGCAAAGGAGCTTTACCCGTGCTTTACCTTCGGCTGACGTTGGCCAGGGGGTGCACTTTAAATGAAAACGGCCTGGAACGTTGTCCAGGCCGTTTACCGGGTGTAACCCAGTCGTGGGAGCGGGCTTGCCCCGCGATTGTGCCTTGAAGGCTGACATCACACCCTGATAAGACGCCATCGCGGGGCAAGCCCGCTCCCACGCCGCCCCAACGGGCGCGCGGTTGTTACTTCAGAACAGCCAGCGCCGCCTCGTAGTTCGGCTCGTCGGCGATTTCGCCCACCAGCTCGGCGTGCAGCACTTTGTCGTTCTCATCCACCACCACCACGGCACGTGCGGCCAGGCCGGTCAGCGGGCCGCTGGCGATAGCCACGCCGTAGTTCTCCAGGAACTCGACGCCACGCAGGGTGGACAGATTCTGCACGTTTTCCAGGCCTTCGGCGCCGCAGAAGCGTGCCTGGGCGAACGGCAGGTCGGCGGAGATGCACAGCACCACGGTGTTGGCCACGTCATTGGCCTGGGCGTTGAACTTGCGCACCGAGGTAGCGCAGGTCGGGGTGTCGACGCTTGGGAAGATGTTCAGCACCTTGCGCTTGCCGGCGAAGTCCTTGAGCGACTTGTCGGACAGGTCGCCTGCGACCAGGGAGAAGGCTGGAGCGGCGGCGCCGGCTTTGGGCAGTTCGCCTTTGACCTGAACCGGGTTGCCTTTGAGAGTCACTTGAGCCATGGCAGAAATCCTTATACGGGGTTTGAAAAGGACCCTGAGTTAAGCATGAAGCCGCGCAAGTGCCTATAAGCAAACATGAAATTGTTCCATTCTCAGAAAATTCCTGTGAACAAAAAAATGTCCGGGTGGCGACAACCAACCCGGACATTTCTTATTGCAAGTGGTCGTTTCAGCCGATCAGGCCATACACCACCGAGGTCAGGGCCACCAGGCCGATCACCACCACGAACAGGTTCGACAGCGCGCCGCTGTACTTGCGCATCGACGGCACGCGACGGATGGCGTACATCGGCATCAGGAACAGCAGCACGGCGATGATCGGACCACCGAGGGACTCGATCATGCCGAGGATGCTCGGGTTGAGGGTGGCGACGATCCAGCACACCACCAGCATCAGCGCCGCGACCATGCGGTCCAGGGCCTTGGCGCCCGGGCGCAGGCCGGTCTTGACGATCATGCCCTTGAGGCCTTCGCTGGCACCGATGTAGTGGCCCAGGAACGACTTGGCGATGGCGATGAACGCGATCAGTGGCGCGGCAAAGGCGATGGTCGGCTGGTCGAAGTGGTTGGCCAGGTACGACAGGATCGACAGGTTCTGCGCCTTGGCTTCGGCCAGCTGGGCGCTGCTCAGGGTCAGCACGCAGCTGAACACGAAGAACAGCACCATGAGCACCATCAGCAGGTGAGCGCGGCGCAGGATCTGGCCGCTGCGCTCGTCGGCATGTTCACCGTAGCGGCGCTTCTGGTCGACGGCGAAGGCCGAGATGATCGGCGAGTGGTTGAACGAGAACACCATCACCGGAATGGCCAGCCACACGGTGTGCAGGAAGGCAGAGCCCGACGGCACTTGCGAGGCGGTGTCGAGGATGCCACCGGTCCAGTGCGGCACCAGGTACAGGGCCAGCAGCGCCAGGGCGACGATGAACGGGTAGACCAGCAGGCTCATGACCTTGACCGTGGCCTGCTCGCCGCAGCGCACGATGGCCAGCAGGCCGAGGATCAGCACGAACGACAGGATCGCCCGCGGCGGCGGCGCGATGTGCAGTTGGTGCTCCATGAAGCTGCTGACGGTGTTGGTCAGGGCCACGCTGTAGATCAGCAGGATCGGGAAGATGGCGAAGAAGTACAGCACGGTGATCAACGCACCGGCCTTGATGCCGAAGTGCTCTTCCACTACCTGGGTGATGTCACCGCCGTTGCGCCCGGACAGCACGAAGCGGGTCAGGCCGCGGTGGGCGAAGTAGGTCATGGGGAACGCCAGCGCCGCGAGGATCAGCAGCGGCCAGAAGCCGCCGAGGCCGGCGTTGATCGGCAGGAACAGGGTTCCGGCGCCGATGGCTGTGCCGAACAGGCCCAGCATCCAGGTGGTGTCGTGACGCGACCAGCTGCCGAGGGTGGCGGGGGTCGATTCTGCAAAGCGTTGTTCAACGCTTGGGGCCTGCTCATTCATTCCGGGTGAAGCTCCACTCGCAAGACTGCAACAGGCTGAGAATGGCGAAATAGACGTTTCGCCCAACTCAACCGGGGAAGAGGGGCGCGATTGTGCATGCAAAGGTTGCACTTGGGGAAGCCCCGTCCGAGGGACGGTTGCACTTGTCTGTACAACAAATCTGATTTTTGGGTTGCACAAAAGATCGCGGGGCAAGCCCGCTCCCACGTCTACCCGCATTCAAGAGGTCGGCGTGGGAGCGGGCTTGCCCCGCGATAAAGCCAGATCGGCCAGTGGTGACTCAGCCCTTTTGCACGGCGGCAAACGCCTCGGCCACCTGGCACAGGTTGGCCGGACGCAGCCCGGACATGCACACCCGGCCGCTGTCGATCAGGTACACGCCGAACTCGTCACGCAGGCGACGCACCTGCTCGACGCTGAAGCCGGTGTAGCTGAACATGCCGCGCTGGCGCAGGAAGAACTGGAAATCCTGGCCCGGCAGCAGCTCGCCGAGCAGGTCGACCAGGCCTTGGCGCATGTCGAGGATGCGCTTGCGCATCACTTCAACTTCCGCCGCCCACTGGGCATTGAGCGCGGCATCGCCGAGCACGCCGGCCACCAGCTGGGCGCCGAACGCGGGCGGGCTGGAGTAGTTGCGGCGCACGGTGGCCTTGAGCTGGCCGAGCACGCTGACCGCGGTGGCGGCGTCGTCACAGACCACCGACAGGCCCCCTACCCGCTCGCCGTACAGCGAGAAGATCTTCGAGAACGAGTTGCTGACCAGGCACGGCACGCCGGCACGGGCCATTTCGCGGATGGCGTAGGCATCCTCGACCAGGCCTTCGCCGAAGCCTTGGTAGGCGATGTCGAGGAACGGGATGAGCTGACGTGCCTTGACCACTTCGACCACTTGCTGCCACTGGCTCTGGTCCAGATCTACGCCGGTGGGGTTGTGGCAGCACGGGTGCAGCAAGACGATGCTGTTCGCCGGCAGGGTCTGCAGGGTCGCCAGCATGCCGGCGAAGTCGACGCCACGGGTGGCGTTGTCGAAGTATGGGTAGGTATGCACCTTGAAGCCCGCGCCTTCGAAGATCGCCCGGTGGTTGTCCCAGGTCGGGTTGCTCACCCAGACTTCCGAGCCTGGGAAGTAGCGCTTGAGGAAGTCGGCGCCGACCTTCAGCGCGCCGGAACCGCCCACGGTCTGCACGGTGGCCACACGGCCATCGGTCACGGCCGGGTGATCGCTGCCGAACAGCAGCGCCTGGATCGCCTGGCGATAGGCGGCCAGGCCTTCCATCGGCAGGTAGAGGGAGGCTTCGTGAGGCTGGCCGGCCAGGCGCTTCTCGACTTCAGCCACCGCTGCCAGTTGCGGCACCACGCCGGCTTCGTCGTAGTACAGGCCGATACTCAGGTTGACCTTGTCGGCGCGGGGATCGGCCTTGAAGGTCTCCATCAGCGAGAGAATCGGGTCGCCGGCATAGGCATCGACATGTTTGAACACAGCGTGCAGCTCCTTGGAAATCAGGACAGTTCAGAAAAGGCTGCAGCGAGGATACCCGCAGACAGGCGTCAGGAACATCACTGATGTGCAAGGGATTCAATGCAAGCATGCACAGGCCAGGAAAGCATCGCGGGGCAAGCCCGCTCCCACGCATATTCACGTGGGAGCGGGCTTGCCCCGCGATGGCCATTGCTCAGCCTGCCAATGCCTGCAGGCCTTGCAACTCCTGCTCGGTCAACGCCACCCCTTCCCTCCCCGCCACCTCGCGCTCCCGGTAACGCCGCTCCCCCGGCATGCGCGACAGCCCCACCGCCTGCATCTGCCCCACCAGTTCACGGCTGCGCTGGGCAAAGCGCTCGCCCTCGGCCTTGCTCGGGTCGATCACGATGATCAGTTGCCCGGTCCACGGCGTCTTCGCCCCCGGGTGCCCGGACCAGTCGAACTCCCAGGAGAAGTGGCCACCAGTCAGCGCCGCTGCCAGCAACTCGACCATCATCGACAGCGCCGAACCCTTGTGCCCGCCGAACGGCAGCAGCGCACCGCCTTCAAGAATCGCCCTCGGATCGGTGGTGGGCTGCCCGCCGGCATCCACACCCATGCCTTCAGGCAATTGCTGGCCGGCTCGGGCGGCAATCTGCACGTCACCGTGGGCCATGGCGCTGGTGGCCATGTCGAACACGATCGGATCGTGCCCGGCGCACGGCGCGGCAAAGGCGATGGGGTTGGTGCCGAACAACGGCTTGCGCGCACCGTGGGGCACCACGCAGGTCATGCTGTTGACCACGCTCAGGGCCACCAGGCCTTCATCGGCGAACGGCTCGACATCTGGCCACAGGGCCGCGAAATGGTGCGAATTGTGGATCGCCAGCACGGCGATACCGGCGCTGCGGGCCTTCTCCACCAGCAGCGCACGCGCCGCCGCCAGGGCCGGTTGGGCAAAACCGCCACCGGCATCGACCCGCACATAGCCCGACGCCACGTCGGTCACCTGCGGCACGGCCGTGCCATCGACCCAGCCGCTGGCCAGGGTCGAGACGTAACCGGGAATACGGAACACGCCATGACTGTGGGCGCCATCGCGCTGGGCGCTGGCGCAGTTATGGGCAAGCACGGCGGCCACCGCTGCGCTGCAGCCATGGCGTTGGAGGATCGCTTGCAGCAGCGCCTGCAGCTCGGCAAAGGGCACGCGCACGGCAGGGCTGGTGGACGGTGCGGACATCTGAAGCTCCTTTCTTGGTATTGGAATGGCTACAGCGCAACGCCCTGACTTTCCCGTGAATGACAGCTATCTGTCAAATATTGACTTGATGACAGAAAACAGCCATTTTCTTCTCCACGCCAGAAATCAGCCGGAGCGCTTCATGAGCCAATCGATCAAGCAGCGCCTGGAAAGCAGCCTCGACAGCGCTGCCGCCTCTGGCCGCAAGATCGCCAGCTACATGCTCGCCAACCTGCACGAGCTGCCGTTCCAGACGTCGGCGAGCATCGCCGCCAAGCTGGACGTCAGCGAATCGAGTGTCGGCCGCTTCTGCCGCGCACTGGGCTACGCCCACCTCAAGGCGCTCAAGCAGGATTTGCAGAACGACCTCGGTGATGGCCCCTGGCTGGTCGGTGACCGCCTGCAGGAGTTTCGCCAGCAACCCGAAGACGACCGCGAACACGCCGGCAGCCTGGAGCTGGAAATGGCCGCCCTGGTGCGTGTGCACGAACACAGCCGCAGCGAGGCCTGGCGCCAGGTGGCCCGCCGCCTGGCCGACAAACCCCAGGTGTTCATCGCCGGTTTCCAGACCGAGCGCGGCATCGCCCTGTGCATGACTCACCTGCTGCAGTACCTGCGCAATGGCGTGCACTGCGTGGATGGCAGCGCCGGGCACTTCGGCGAGGTGCTGCTGGGCAAGCCCGAGGACCTCACCCTGGTGGTGTTCGAAGCCCGCCGCTACTCGCGCCACGCCCTGCAGCTGTGCCAGAAGGCGCGCGCCCTGGGCATCCCGGTGACGCTGGTCACCGACACCTTCTGTGACTGGGCCGATGCCAACGCCGACGAGGTGTTCCGCATCCCCACCGAATTCAATCTGTTCTGGGACTCCACGGCGGCGATGCTGTCGTGGGTGCACCTGATGGTCAACGAGGTCTGCAAGAAGCTCGGGCCGGATGTTGAAAAACGCTTGGAAGCAACTGCCGCTCTACATAACGAGTTCGTCGGCTACACCTCGTGGCCGGCGGGCAAACAACAATAGCAAGAGTGTTGGTACAGAGGTGCGAGATGAAAAGATCCATGGCTGTGGTGGGTGCGTGCGCCCTGCTGCTGGCGGGTGCCGCCAGCGCCGAAACCCTGCGCTTTGCCACCGAAGGCGCCTACCCGCCCTTCAACTATGTCGATGCCGATAACAAGCTGCATGGCTTCGATATCGACATCACCCACGCCCTGTGCGAGCAGATGAAGGTCGAGTGCACCCTGGTGGCGCAGGACTGGGAAGGCATCATCCCCGCCCTGATGGCCCGCAAGTACGACGCCGTGGTGGCGTCGATGATCGACACCGAAGAACGACGCAAGAAGATCGCCTTCACCGACCACTACTACCGCACCCCGCTGACCGTGGCCGTGGCCAAGGACAGCAAGATCACCGACGCGCAGACCGACTTCGTCGGCTACACCGTCGGCGCCCAGTCCTCCTCCACCCAGGCGATCTACGCCGAAGACGTGTACGGCAAGGCCGGCGCCGACGTGAAGCTGTACCCGACCATGGACGAAGCCAACGCCGACCTTGCCGCCGGGCGCCTGGACGGGGTGATCGCCGACAAGTTCCCGCTGCACGAGTGGCTGAACAAGAATGGCCAGGACTGCTGCAAGATCCTCGGCGACGTCAAGGACACCAAGGCCGATGCGGCGATTGCTGTGCGCAAGGACGACGAGGCGCTGCGCACGCGGTTGAACACGGCGCTGGCGGCGATCGTGGCCAATGGCACGTACCAGAAGATCGCCAGCAAGTATTTTGCCTTCGATATCTATAACTGATGTGCCGTTGAGAGCAGCTTGGGGCGGCTCATTCATCTGCTGACTGCCCCGGCCCTATCGCTGGCAAGCCAGCTCCCACAGGGATAAGCACACACTCTGTGGGAGCTGGCTTGCCAGCGATAGGGCCAGCCGGAGCAACTCCACAGTCGAAGGTGCCCCGCAAGCCAAACCCAACCGAACTGGGGACTCCACCCATGCTCGATCAACTGTCTCTACTGTCCTTCGCCAGCGGCGGCTGGGGCCAGGCGCTGCTGGCCGGCGCCCTGGTGACCGTGTCGCTGGCCCTGGCCTGCCTGCCCGTCGGCCTGCCGCTGGGGCTGCTCGTGGCCCTGGCCGCGCGTTCGCGCAAACGCCTGCCACGGGCCTGGGCCACCACGTTTTCCACGGTGTTCCGCGGCCTGCCCGAACTGCTCACCCTGCTGATCATCTACTACGGCTGCCAGATCGCCGCGCAGAAGATCCTCGCCGCCCTGGGCTACCCGGGCGAGGTGCTGATCAACACCTTCCTCGCCGCCATGGTCGCCTTCAGCCTGGTGTTCGCCGCGTTTTCCAGCGAAATCTGGCTGATGGCCTTCAAGACCCTGCCCAAGGGCCAGCTGGAGGCCTGCTCGGCCCTGGGCCTGAGCAAGCGCACCGGGTTCTTCAAGGTGGTGCTGCCGCAGCTCACGCGCATCGCCCTGCCGGGGCTTTCGAACAACTGGCTGAGCCTGCTCAAGGACACCTCGCTGGTGTCGACCATCTCGCTGATCGACCTGATGCGCCAGACCAACCTGGCGGTCAGCGTGACCAAGGAGCCGATGTTCTTCTACGGCGTGGCCTGCCTGGCCTACCTCCTGTTCTCGGCAGTCTCGGGCCGGGTCTTCGCCGTGCTTGAAAAGCGCAGCAACCGCCACCTGCAAGGAGCCCGCACATGAGCCTCGAACAACTGCTGGCCTACGTGCTCGACCCGGACCTGCTGGAGCGCTATGGCCCGCGCTTCGTCGACGGCCTGCTGGTCACCGCCAAGCTGGTGGCCATCTCGTTCACCCTGGGCGCGCTGCTGGGCATGCTGCTGGCCCTGGCGCGGATGTCGCGCAGCCTCGTGCTGCAGCGCCTGGCCGCCGGCTATGTGTACTTCTTCCGCGGCTCGCCACTGCTGGCCCAACTGTTCCTGCTGTACTACGGGCTGGGCTCGCTCAAGGGCTTCTGGCAGGACGTCGGGCTGTGGTGGTTCTTCCGCGAGGCATGGTACTGCGCCCTGCTCGCCTTCACCCTGAACACGGCGGCCTACCAGGCAGAGATCTTCCGCGCCAGCCTGCTGGCCATTGCGCCCGGGCAGTACGAGGCGGCCAAGGCGCTCAACCTCAAGCGCTCGACCACCTTCTTCAAGGTGATCCTGCCGCAATCGCTGCTGGTGGCCATCGGCCCGCTGGGCAACGAGCTGATCATGATGATCAAGGCCAGCGCCATCGCCTCGCTGGTGACCATCTACGACCTGATGGGGGTGACCAAGCTGGCCTTCTCGCGCAGCTTCGACTTCCAGATCTACCTGTGGGCGGCGGTGCTCTACCTGCTGATCGTCGAGATCGTCCGGCGCACCCTGAAACACCTGGAGGCCCGCCTGGGCCGCCACCTGAACTGATTGAAGGAAACGTTCCATGCATTGCCAAACCATCGTTCTGGGCGCCGGTATCGTCGGCGTCAGCACCGCACTGCACCTGCAGGCGCGCGGCCGCCAGGTGATCCTCGCCGACCGCGACGAGCCGGGCAGCGGCACCAGCCACGGCAACGCCGGGCTGATCGAGCGCTCCAGCGTGATCCCCTATGCCTTCCCCCGGCAGTTCGGCGCACTGCTGCGCTACGGCCTCAATCGCCAGCCCGACGTGCGCTACAGCCTGCTGCACCTGCCCAAGGCCGCGCCCTGGCTGCTGCGCTACTGGCAGCAATCGGCGCCGAACCGCGTGGCCGAAGCCGCGGCGGACATGTTGCCGCTGGTGCAACGCTGCGTCGAGGAACACGACGCCCTGATCGAGGCCGCCGGGCTGCAAGGCCTGGTGCAGGCCAAGGGCTGGATCGAGGTGTACCGCGACAGCGCGCTGTTCGAGCAGGCCAAGCAGGATGTGCTGGGCCTGGCGCGTTATGGCCTGAAATACGAGTTCCTCGACCGTGGGCAACTGCAAGCCCGCGAGCAGGGGCTTGACGGCGGCGTGGTCGGCGGCATCCACTGGCTCGACCCGAAGACCGTGAGCAACCCCGGCGGCCTTACCCGTGGCTATGCCGCACTGTTCGTCCAGCGTGGCGGCCAGTTCCTCCACGGCGACGCCCGCACCCTGCAACGCACCGAGGGCGGCTGGCAGGTCGACACCCAGCGCGGCGCGGTGATTGCAGACGAAGTCGTGGCCTGCCTCGGCCCGCAGTCGGGCGAGCTCTTTGAGCGTCTGGGCTACCACTTCCCGCTGGGGATCAAGCGCGGCTACCACATGCACTACAGCACCCGCGACGGCGCTCCACTGCAGCACTCGGTGTGCGACACCCAGGGCGGCTACGTACTGGCGCCGATGGCCCGGGGCGTGCGCCTGACCACCGGCATCGAGTTCGCCGCCAGCGATGCGCCTGGCAACGAAATCCAGCTGCGCCGCTGCGAAGCCCTGGCGCGCAAATTGTTCCCGGCCCTGGGTGAACGGCTGGACGACAAACCCTGGCTGGGCCGCCGCCCATGCCTGCCGGACATGCGCCCGGTGATCGGCCCGGCGCCTCGGCACCAGGGCCTGTGGTTCAACTTCGGCCACGCCCACCATGGCCTCACCCTGGGCCCGGTCAGCGGCCGTCTGCTGGCCGAACTGATGACCGGCGAGCGCCCTTTCACCGACCCTGCGCCCTACAGCGCCGCACGCTTCGACTGAACCTTGAGCGGGAGAACAACAACGATGTCCGCACCTTCCAGTCTTGCCAGCCTTGCCACCCCGCAACCCACTCCAGATTTGCGCCCGGAGCTGATCCGCATCGAGGGCCTGAACAAGCACTACGGCGCGTTTCACGTGCTGCACGATATCGACCTGTCGGTGCGCGAGGGCGAGCGCATCGTGCTGTGCGGCCCGTCAGGCTCGGGTAAATCGACGCTGATCCGCTGCATCAACCGCCTGGAGATCGCCCAGCAGGGCAGCATTCAGGTGGCCGGCATCGACGTGGCCGGCACCGACCGCAAGGCCACCCAGATCCGCAGCGAAATCGGCATGGTGTTCCAGCACTTCAACCTGTTCCCGCACATGAGCGTGCTCGACAACTGCCTGCTGGCGCCCACCAGCGTGCGCGGCCTGTCGCGCAAGGATGCCGAGGAACGCGCGCGCATGTACCTGGCCAAGGTCGGCATCGAGAACCAGGCGCACAAGTACCCCAGCCAGCTTTCCGGCGGCCAGCAACAGCGCGTGGCCATCGCCCGGGCGCTGTGCATGAAGCCGCGGATCATGCTGTTCGACGAACCTACCTCGGCGCTCGACCCGGAGATGGTCGCCGAAGTGCTGGACGTGCTGGTTCAGCTGGCCGGCACCGGCATGACCATGCTCTGCGTCACCCACGAAATGGGCTTCGCCCGCCAGGTGGCCGAGCGCGTGCTGTTCCTGGAAGGCGGGCAGATCATCGAGGACAGCCCGCCCGAGGTGTTCTTTGGCCAGCCACGCACGGCCCGGGCGCAGGCGTTCCTCAAGCAGATCCTGCACTGAGCCGGTTGGCGCGGGGCATGCCCGCGCCGCTTACTGACCGGCCGGCGTGAGCTGTTTGAGGCGCTCGCTGGCCGGCGCCGGGCGCCCGTACAGGTAGCCCTGGAAGTGAGAGCAGCCCTCGGCCATCAGCCGCTGCATCTGCTCTTCCGACTCCACCCCTTCGGCCGTGGTCTTGATCATCAGGCTGTTGGACAGCTCGGTGATGGCGCGGATGATCGACATCGCCTCGCGGCTGTCGCACATGTCGTGGACGAACGACTTGTCGATCTTGATCCGGTCGAACGGGAACGAACGCAGGTAACCCAGCGACGAGTAGCCGGTGCCGAAGTCGTCCAGGGAGATCGACACCCCCAGGTCCTTCAGCGCCCTCAGGGTGCGCACGTTTTCCTCGCTGTTGCCCAGCAGCACCGATTCGGTGATTTCCAGTTCCAGGCGTGTGGCCGGCAGCCCCGAATCAGCCAGGGCCAGGGCCACGGTGTGGACCAGGTTGGCGTTCTTGAACTGCACCGGCGACAGGTTGACCGACACGGTCTGCTCGGTGCCCCAGCTTGCCGCTTCCTGGCAGGCCAGGTTGAGCGCGCGAACCCCGAGCTCATGGATCAGCCCGGTTTCTTCGGCAATCGGAATGAAGTCCATGGGCATGATCATGCCGCGCACCGGGTGCTCCCAGCGCAGCAGCGCCTCGTAGCCGGTGACGCTGTTGCTCTGCTGGTCGACCACGGCCTGGTAGTGCAGTTGCAGCTGGCCCAGGTGCAGGGCCGTGCGCAGGTCGGTCTCCACCAGGCGGCGCTGGCGGGCCGCCACGTCCAGTTCAACGTGGAAGCTCTCGAAACGGTTGCGGCCGTTGCGCTTGGCCTCGTACAGGGCCATGTCGGCGTAACCGAGCAGTTGTTCGGCGCTGTCGTGATCGTCGGGCGCGATCGCCACCCCGATGCTCACCCCCACGCTGAATTGGTGGCCCTCGATATGGAACGGCGGGCTGATTGCATCGATCAGGCGCTGCGCGGTGTTGCGCGCGGCCTCGCGGTTATCCAGCCCGACCAGCACCACGGCAAACTCGTCACCGCCCAGGCGCGCCAGGGTGTCGTGCTCGCGCAGCTCGCGGCGCAGGCGCTTGCCGAGGGCGCGCAGCAACTTGTCGCCGAAGGCGTGGCCGAGGGTGTCGTTGATGTTCTTGAAGTTGTCCAGGTCCAGGCACAGGGTGGCGGTCAGCTTGCCGCTGTCCTCGCCGCGCAGCAGGGCCTGCTTGAGCCGTTCATGGAACAGCGTGCGGTTGGGCAGCCCGGTCAGCGCGTCATGGTGGGCCATGTGGTGAATCTGGGCGTGGGCGGCCAGTTCCTCGGTGGCATCCTCGGCCACGTACAGCACGTAGTCGCCCTGCCCGGCGCGGCCCTCGCAACGCAGGGTGCGGCTGCGCAGGGTGCGCGGGCCGCTGGCGGTGTCGACGCGGGTTTCGGCGACATAGCCCTTGCTGCTGCGCGCGCCGCGGGCCAGTTGCTGTTCCAGGTACTCCGCCGCCTCCGGGGCCAGGCCCTGCCCGGGCAACTGGCCGACCAGGCTGACGCCCTGGCCACCGAACAGGCGCTCGGCCTGGGGGTTGGCCAGCAGGATCTGCTCGCTTGCCAAGTCCTGCACGATGACGCTGGCCGGAATATTGCCGATCACCGAGTCGAGGAACTGCGACAGGCTGGTCATCTCCTGGCTGTATTGCTCGGCCAGTTCCTTGGCCTTGAGCAGTTCCAGCTCCTGCTGGCGGCGTTCGGACATATCGCGGGTGATCTTGGCAAAGCCGATCAGCTGGCCGCTGCCTTCGTCGACGATCGGCTCGATCACCACACTGGTCCAGAAGTGCGAACCGTCCTTGCGCTGGCGCAGGCCGTCTGCCTGGAAGCGCCCGGCTTCCAAGGCGGTGGCCAGGCTCAAGGCCGGCAAGCCGGCATCGCGGTCGGCGTCGGTGTAGAACACCGAGAAATGCTGGCCGACGATTTCCTCGGCGCGGTAGCCCTTGGCCCGCTGCGCCCCCGGGTTCCAGCTGGCGACGACACCCTCGGGGGTCAGCAGGTAGATGGCGTAGTCGACCACGCTCTGGATCAACAGGCGGGACAGGGTGTCTGGGCTTGCAGCTAGCGGCATGGGATTTACCTGAGCAAGGAAGCTTCCGGACTTCGCGTCAGACCAGTCCGAAAATACGAATTACTGGCATTATGCCGCCAGACGAACGGTTTTTGTGAAGTGCGTCACAAAAAAATCCCGTGCATTCAATGGCGGTACGGCGTGACCAGAAAATTGCGCAGCTGCGGTTCATCGTCCAGCGCAATCTCGCGTACCGGGCGCGGCAGGTCGGCCAGCACGGCCTGGCAGAAGCTCATGGCCGGGGCATCCCCGGCATAGCAACGCAGCAGCCAGTCGCCCCGACCGTCGCTCAGCAACTGCAGGGCCACGGCTCGGCCGACGCCCTGGCGCCGATAGCGCTTGAGGATGAACAGGTCGGCCAGCTCCAGGGCATCGATGCCCGGCAGTTCGCTGCGTTCGACCAGCACGAAGCCGGCGATGAAGCCATCCACCAGCACCAGGTGGGCAGCCCAGTCGGGGGACTGCCAGTAGCGCTCGAAGTGCGGCTCGTGGAGATAGAAGCGCCCGTCCACCTCGACATCCTCCTGTTCCCAGTCGGACGATTCGTAGGCATAGAACTGGTAGAGGTTGCGTACCAGATCGGCCTGTTCGGGGCCGGTCTGGAGCAGTTCGATGGGGGTGGGCATCAAGGGCGCTCGGGCAGAGGGGAAGCGCGAGTCTAGCGCCAAGCGGGCGACTGCGCAGCACCCTGTGGCAGCAACTTTCTTGTGTCGCTCGCGCCGGCGATGAGGCCAGTGAGTTACCAACTCAGCGCCGCCACCGCATCGATTTCCACCAGCATGCCGTCCAGCGCCAACCGCGGTACCGGGATCAAGGTGCAGGTCGGGGTCATGCTGCCATCCCAGGCGCGGGTAGCGGCGGCCACCCACTGCTGCAGCCGGGTTTCACTGTGGTCCACCACCAGCAGGGTGAGCTTGAACACGTCCTGCAGGCTGGCGCCTTTGGATGCCAGGGCGATCTTCAGGTTGATCAGCGCCTGACGCACCTGCGCTTCGAACTGTGGCGACAGCACGCCATCCAGACCCTCGCCGCCCTGCCCGGCCACATACAGCAGGCGACTGCCGGCACGGACTTCGGCGACATGGGAATAGGCGTTGCCGCTGGGGTCGTAGAGGCCTTCGGGGTTGGACAGGGTAAAAGCGCTTGGTTGGGTCATGGGCACGCTCCATCGTTGGTCAGAGCGGGCGAGTATCAGACCTCAGGTTTGGTTGAGGTCAAGCACAGGCGCGACCGGAATTTGTCCACGGTGCGATGAGGGCTGCGGGGTGCCCGGCGGGAGATTTGCAGCGCCTATCAGATCGAGCGCCGCCCGCGCGGCGCTTCGCGGGTAAACCCGCTCCCACATCTGTTTCGGGCCAATTATTCCTGTGAAAGTACCGCTGCCCGCCTTGGTGCATGTCTTGAGTCATGTGAAGCAGCATTAGCGACCACGCCAAAACAGCGTCGTACCAACAAGGCGGACCAGGTGATGGCACAGGAGAGACTGGCCCGAAACAAACTGTGGGAGCGGGTTTACCC
>NZ_VZZR01000096.1:0-71132 GCF_009650555.1 Pseudomonas sp. EMN2 | reverse complement strand
GCGAAGCGTTGGCCGTTGGTGCGGTCGAAGCCGTCTTCGGCGAAGCGTTGGCCGTTGGTGCGGTCGAAGCCGTCTTCGGCGAAGCGTTGGCCATTGGTGCGGTCGAAGCCGTCTTCGGCAAAGCGTTGGCCGTTGGTGCGGTCAGAACCATCTTCTGCGTAGCTGTTCGACTGGCTCTGGATGGCGGCGAAGGTGTGGGCGCTGGTACGGCTGAAACCGTCTTCGGCGAAAGCGCCAGTGGTCAGAACCGAGAGGGTCAGGGCGAGGATCAGTTTGTTTTTCATGGTCGTTGCTCCGGTGGATCAGTGGGTTGTTTGTTTCTATGGGTTCAATGCTACGCCGATTAAGTTGATTAAAAAGCGCAAAAAACAGCGCAAAATAATCGATCATTTCGATTGTTACGGGCGCGCTTGTCCTTGGTCGAAAGCAGTACCTGGCTATATCAGGCCGTGCGATCGGTGCGGCTTTTTCAGTTGGCCAAGCATGGCGGGTGGGAATTAATGCCGAATTAACAGCTCACGAGCATTCGTCGTGCGCGACAAACGCTTTTTTCATGCAACTCCAACCGTTTTTTCAGACAACGCTCTTCACCATCGCCGCACTTAACACCTGGAGCGGCACAACGATGAACAAACTCCCGCAAATCACCCTGGCCTTCTGGGTCATGAAGATCTGCGCAACCACACTTGGCGAGACGGCGGGCGACCTGCTGTCCATGACCCTGAATATCGGTTATGCGATGAGCTCGCTGCTGTTGATCAGCGTGTTTCTGCTGACCCTGGTCACCCAGCTCTACTCGCGCCGCTACAACCCGATGCTCTATTGGCTGGTGATCCTTTCCACCAGTACTGCCGGCACCACCATGTCCGACTTCATGGACCGCACCCTGGGGCTGGGTTATGCAACAGGCTCGGCGCTGCTGATCGGCATCCTGCTGCTGACCTTCGCCGTGTGGCGCATGAGCGGCAACCCGCTGGATGTCACCCGTATCAAGAACCGCAGCGGTGAGCTGTTCTATTGGGTGGCGATCCTGTTCTCCAACACCCTCGGCACTGCGCTGGGCGACTACCTGGCCGACGATTCGGGGCTGGGCTTCGCCGGCGGTGCGCTGCTGATCGGCTCGGCAATCGCCGTGGTGGCGGCTGCCCGCTACTGGACGAAGATCTCCGGCGTGGTGCTGTTCTGGATCGCCTTCGTGCTCACTCGCCCATTCGGTGCGACCCTGGGCGACGTGCTGACCAAGCCCCACGAGAAAGGCGGCCTGGACTTCGGTACCGTGGGTTCGTCGATGGTGCTGGGCGGGGTGCTGCTGGTGCTGGTGCTGGCGGCCACCTACTACCAGCGTCGTGAGCCGCAGCGGGCGATGGAGATGTCCTGAGTGACGCGTTATTCGGCTCACAGCCAATAAAAAGGGGCGCCCCGTCAGCCGGAGCGCCCCTTGTTCATTGCCGTGCAGCCGATCAGTCAGTGGTGATCCGCGAATGCTGCTTGGTGTCCTTCATGGTCGCGTAGACCAGCAGCGAGCAGGCGATGCAGCCGGTGACGTACCAGTAGAAGCCGGTTTCCATGCCGATGCTCTTGAACCACAGGGCCACGTACTCGGCAGTACCGCCGAAGATCGATACGGTCAGCGCGTACGGCAGGCCGACGCCCAGGGCGCGGATTTCGGTGGGGAACAGCTCGGCTTTGACCACGGCGTTGATCGAGGTGTAGCCGCTGACGATGATCAGCGCGGCCATGATCAGGAAGAACGCGCCCCACCAGGTCTGGATGGTGTGCAGGGTGCTGAGGATCGGTACGGTGAACAGGGTGCCGAGCACGCCGAAGGCGATCAGGATCGGGCGACGGCCGATCTTGTCGGACAGCCCGCCGATGATCGGCTGCAGGCACATGAACAGGAACAGCGTGGCCGCCGAGATGGTGGTCGAGTCGCTGATGCTCATGCCCACGGTGTTGACCAGGTACTTCTGCATGTAGGTGGTGTAGGTGTAGAAGGCCAGGGTGCCGCCCATGGTCAGGCCGACCACGGTCAGCAGTTCCTTGGGGTGGCGCATCAGGGTGCGCATCAGGCTCTCTTTGGACTTTTCCTTCTTGGTGAAGGAGGCGGTCTCTTCCATGCCACGGCGCAGGTACAGGGCAACCACTGCGCACAGGGCGCCGATCACGAAGGGTACACGCCAGCCCCAGGCATACAGCTCTTCGGTGGTCAGTGTGTTCTGCAGGATGATCAGCACCGCCAGGGCGATGAGCTGGCCGGAAATCAGGGTCACGTACTGGAAGCTGGAGAAGAAGCCACGGCGTTCCTTGCTGGCCATCTCGCTGAGGTAGGTGGCCGAGGTGCCGTATTCACCGCCTACCGACAGGCCTTGCATCAGGCGCGCGACCACCAGCAGGACCGGTGCGGCAACGCCGATGGTCTCGTAGCCGGGGGTGAGGGCAATGACCAGGGAGCCGGCGCACATCAGCAGCACCGAAGCCATCAGCGCGGCCTTGCGGCCTTTGCGGTCGGCGTAGATGCCCATCAGCCAGCCGCCGATCGGGCGCATCAGGAAGCCCACGGCGAAGATCGCGGCGGTGTTGAGCAGTTGTGCGGTGGTGTCGCCGGCCGGGAAGAAGGCCTTGGCGAAGTACAGGGAAAATGCAGCGTAGACGTACCAGTCGTACCATTCGACCATGTTGCCGATGGAACCACTGAAGATCGACTTGAGGCGGCTGGCGGTGGTTTTCTCCGCGGCGGCCGCTCCGGCGGGCAGAGTGCTGGCGTTATCCATCAGGGATACCTTCTCGTTGTTTTTGTGGAGCGCGCTTGGGGCGCAGCTTGAGAAGGGTTTTGCAGGAGCTGTGCCAAATGGGGGCGGGGTGATCCATTTGAGGGCATCGCGGGGCAAGCCCGCTCCCACGCAGGCCATGTATCACCTGCGTTATAGCGATCACTGTGGGAGCGGGCTTGCCCCGCGATGGGGTCGCAACCAACCCATCGTATGAGCGGTTTTTCGCTCATTTAGCCCAATCGATAAGCGGAAATCCGCTCATTCGCTGCCGAGAAAGTCCTCACGCACCAGCCCATGCCGCTGCATCTTTTCGTTCAGCGTACGCCGTGGCAGCTGCAACGCTTCCATCACCCCCTTGATCTCACCCTTGTGCTGGCGCAGCGCCGCACGCAGACATTGGGCTTCGAAGGCCTCCATCTGCTCGCCCAGCGACTGCCCGCCAGGCAGGCTCTCAAGGTTCGGCGAATCCAGCCCCAGGGCATGACGCTCGGCCGCATTGGCCAGCTCACGCACATTGCCCGGCCAGTCGTGGGCCAGCAGTTGCGCCAAGCGTCCTCCACTGACCGGTGGGGCTTGGCGGCCCAGGCGTTCGGCAGCCGTGCGGGCGAAGTGTTCGAACAGCAGCGGGATGTCTTCGCGCCGCTCGCGCAGCGGTGCCAGGCGCAGTTCGGCCACGTTGAGGCGGTACGCCAGGTCTTCGCGAAAGCGCCCGGCACGGGCCTCTTCCAGCAGGTCGGGCTTGGTCGCGGCAATGATGCGCAAGTCGACGGCGATGCTCTGGTTGGCCCCCAGGCGCTCAAGCTTCTGTTCCTGGATCACCCGCAGCAGCTTGGCCTGCTGGGCCAACGGCATGCTTTCGATTTCGTCGAGGAACACGGTGCCACCGTTGGCGTATTCCAGCTTGCCGATGCGTTTGCCCTGGGCGCCGGTGAACGCGCCGCTCTCATGGCCGAACAGCTCGGCCTCGAACAGGGTTTCGGGGATCGCCGCGCAATTGAGCGCGACGAAGGGCTTGTCTGCGCGCGGGCCGAAATCGTGCAGGCAGCGCGCCACTCGCTCCTTGCCGCTGCCGGTCTCGCCACGGATCAGCACGTTCACCGGCAGGCTGGCCAGGTCCAGCACCTGCCGGCGCAACTGTTGCAGCCCCTGGGACATGCCGAGCAGGCTGGTTTCGAGCTGCGCCTTGAGGTCGGCCTGCTCATGCAGGCGACGGTTCTCCAGGACCAGCCGGCGTTTTTCCAGGGCACGGCCGAGGCTGCCCAGCAGGTGCTGCGGGGTGAAGGGTTTTTCCAGGAAGTCGTAGGCGCCGTTGCGCATCGCCTCCACCGCCATCGGCACATCACCATGGCCGGTGAGCAGGATCACCGGCAGGTCGGGGTCATCCTGTTGCAGCCGTTCCAGCAGTTGCATGCCGGAGAGCCCGGGCATGCGCACGTCGCTGAGGATCACCCCGGGGAAATTGCGCGGCAGCTGCGCCAGGCAATCCTCGCCACGGGCGAACAGTTGCACGCTGAAGCCCGACAGGCTCAGCCACTGTTCCACGGCGGTGCGGATACTGGCTTCGTCATCGACGACGATCACTGAATTCAACATACCGGCTCCAGGTCGCGGGGTAGCGTCAGGCTGAAACGCGCGCCGCCCGGCAGGTTTTCGACCTGCAGGCAGCCGCCGGCATCGACCACGATGCCGTAGGAAATAGCCAGGCCCAGGCCCAGCCCTTCACCCACAGGCTTGGTGGTGAAGAATGGGTCGAACACCTTGGCCAGGTCGGCCGGCTCGATACCGCCACCGGAGTCGAGCACGCTCAGGCGCCACTGGCCATCGTCGAGTTCGATGCGGATCTCCAGGCGTTTGTAGCGCTTGTCGGCCATGGCGTCGAGGGCGTTGCGCAGCAGGTTGATCAGCACCTGCTCCAGGCGGATCGCATCGCCGCGGACCCAGGCCGGGCGGGCCAGGTACAGCGCCACGTCGACCGCTTCGGCGTGGATGCGCGCCTCGAGCAGGTGCAGCGCCTGGTCGACCACCGTGGCCAGGTCCAGGCGCTCGCGCAGGCCGCCGGGGCTGTTGCGGGCGAAGGTCTTCAGGTGGCCGGTGAGCGCGGCCATGCGCGTGAGCATCTGCTCCAACGGCTCGAGGGCCTGGCGCGCCTGGTCGTAACGGCCATGGTCGAGCAGCAGGCGCAGGGTTTCCAGCTGCATGCGCTGGGTGGTCAAGGGCTGGTTGATTTCGTGGGCCAGGGCGGCGGACATCTGCCCCAGCGCCGCCAGCTTGGCCGATTGCACCAGGCCTTCCTGGGCGGTGCGCAGTTCGCGGGTACGCTCCTCGACCTGGCGCTTGAGCTCTTCGCGGCTGCGCTGGCGCAGGCGGGCCAGGCGCAGGCGCTGGCTGACGAACAGCGCGGCGAACACCAGGGTCAGCCAGATCGCGGCAGCGGCCAGGGCGGCGTTGCGGCCATCCTCGGCGACCTGCGGCTTGCGCAGCAGGTGCAGGGTCCAGCCTTCGGCTTCCAGCGGCAGGCTTTCCCACAGGTATTCGGCGGCGCCGTCGGGGCCCTGTACGCGGGTCAGGTGGCTGTTGTCGGCAAAGCGGGTCAGGGCCTGGTGCTGCAGGGGCACCAGCGGCTGCTTGTCGTACTGGCGGGTTTCAGCCAGTTCGGCGCGATCGGCGCCGCTCAGCGGTTGCAGTTCGCGGTAGCGCCAGCCGTCCTGGTTGGCGATGAAGGTGATGCCACGGGCGTCGCTGACCAGCAGGATATCGCTGCCCTGGCGCCACTCGCGTTCAAGTTCGGGGAACTCCAGCTTGACCACCATGGCGCCGAGGAAGCGGCCATGTTCGTCGTTGACCGCGCTGGCCAGGAAATAGCCCGGCACGCCGCTGGTCACGCCGACCGCGTAGAAGCGGCCGCTGCCCTGGCTGCGGGTCTGTTTGAAATAGGGGCGAAAGCCGTAGTTGGAGCCGACATAGGTGGTCGGCAGGCGCCAGTTGCTGGCCGCGATGGCCAGGCCGGTACGGTCGAGCAGTTCCAGGGTGGAGGAATTGGCGGCGCCGTTGATGCGCTCGAGCTTGTGGTTCAGGGCATTTTGCACCGAGTCGGTAACCGGGCCGCGCAGGGCGTCGATCAGCTCCGGGTCCAGCGCCAGTACCGCAGGCAGGGCGCGGTAACGCTCGATCAGGGTGTGCAGGTTGTTGGCGTACAGGCCCAGCTGTTGGCTGGCCCGCTGCGCGTCGGCCCGCATGGCCTCGCGCTTGGCCTGGTGCATGGCCCAGCCGGCGCTGAGGCCGGTGCCGACCAGGATCAGCAGGATGATCAGCCCCAGACGCAGGGCGCGGAAGGAAGAGGGCATGGGGCGGATCCGGGATTTCGGTTGTTCGTGTCGCCCTGATCGCGGGGCAAGCCCGCTCCCACGCGGTCATCGTGGGAGCGGGCTTGCCCCGCGATCAGGGCGAACCTGGCTTACAGCAGCTCGAAGCTCTGCTGCTGCACCGCCTGCGAGTCCAGGCCGATCTGTACATTGAACTGACCCGGCTCGGCCACGCGCTGCAGCTGGCCATTGTAGAACTTCAGGTCTTCTTCACTGATGTCGAAGGTCACGGTACGTGCTTCGCCGGCCTTGAGCATCAGTTTCTGGAAGTTCTTCAGTTCTTTCACCGGGCGGCTCATCGACGCGCTCTGGTCCTGCAGGTACAGCTGCACCACGGTCTCGCCGTCACGTTTGCCTGTGTTCTTCACCGTGATCTTGGCCTTGAGGGTTTCGCCGCGCTTGAGTTCGGTGCGTGAGAGGGTCAGGTCCGTCAGGTCGAAGCTGGTGTAGCTCAGGCCGTAGCCGAACGGGTACAGCGGGCCGTTGGGCTCCTCGAAGTACTGCGAGGTGTAGTTGCCCGGCTTGCCAGGAGTGAACGGACGGCCGATGCGCAGGTGGTTGTAGTACATCGGGATCTGCCCGACCGAGCGCGGGAAGGTGATGGCCAGGCGGCCCGACGGGTTGTAGTCGCCGAACAGCACGTCGGCGATGGCGTTGCCGCCTTCGGTACCGCTGAACCAGGTTTCCAGCAGGGCATCGGCCTGTTCACGTTCCCAGGCGATCGACAGTGGGCGGCCGTTCATCAGCACCAGCACCAGTGGTTTGCCGGTGGCCTTGAGGGCCTTGATCAGGTCGCGCTGCACCGCCGGGATTTCCAGGGTGGTGCGGCTCGACGATTCGTGGGACATGCCACGGGACTCACCGACCACGGCCACCACCACGTCGGCCTGCTGGGCGGCCTTGACCGCTTCGTCGATCAGCACGGCGGCTGGGCGCAGGTCGTTGACGATTTCCGGGGCATCGAAGTTGAGGAAGTTGAGATAGTCGAACATGGCCTTGTCGCCGGTCACGTTCGAGCCTTTGGCGTAGACCAGCTTGGCCTTGCCCTCGACGGCGCGGCGCAGGCCTTCGCGCACGGTGACCGAGTGCTGTGGCTTACCGTCGGCGGCCCAGCTGCCCATCATGTCGATGGGGGCGTCGGCCAGTGGGCCGACCAGGGCGATGGTGCCGGCCTTCTTCAGCGGCAGGGTCTGCTCGCGGTTCTCCAGCAGCACCAGGCTGCGGCGTGCCACGTCGCGGGCGGCGTCGCGGTGCAGGCGGTTCTCGGCGTAGTAGTCGGCAAGGTCGGTTTCAGGTTTGCCCATGCGCACGTACGGGTCCTTGAACAGGCCCATGTCGTATTTGGCGCCCAGCACTTCGCGCACCGCCTGGTTCAGTTCGCCCTGGGTCACTTCGCCGGACTTGAGCAGGCCTGGCAGTTCTTCGCCGTACAGGGTGTCGTTCATGCTCATGTCGATGCCGGCCTTGATCGCCAGCTTGGCCGCTTCGCGACCGTCGCGGGCCACGCCATGGCGGATCAGCTCCTGGATGGCGCCGTGGTCGCTGATGGTCACGCCCTTGAAGCCCCACTCCTTGCGCAGCAGGTCGTTCATCAGCCATGTGTTGGAGGTGGCCGGCACGCCGTTGATCGAGTTCAGCGCCACCATGACACCCCCCGCGCCGGCGTCCAGCGCGGCGCGGTAGGGCGGCAGGTATTCGTTGTACATCTTCGGCAGGCTCATATCGACCGTGTTGTAGTCGCGCCCGCCTTCCACCGCGCCATACAGGGCGAAGTGCTTGACGATGGCCATGATGCTGTCGGGCTCGGCCGGGCTCTTGCCCTGGAACGACTTGACCATCACTTGGCCGATCCGCGAGGTGAGGTAGGTGTCTTCGCCGAAGCCTTCACTGGTGCGGCCCCAGCGCGGGTCGCGGGCGATGTCGACCATCGGCGCGAAGGTCATGTCCAGCGAGTCGGCGGCGGCCTCGATGGCCGAGGTACGGCCGACCTTGGCGATGGCGTCCATGTCCCAGGTCGCGGCCAGGCCCAGGCCGATCGGGAAGATGGTGCGCTCGCCATGGATGGTGTCGTAGGCGAAGAACATCGGGATCTTCAGGCGGCTGCGCATGGCGGCGTCCTGCATCGGCCGGTTCTCGGGGGCGGTGCGCGAGTTGAAGGTGCCGCCGATGCGCCCGGCGGCAATCTCTTCGCGGATCTTCTCGTGGGGCATTTCGGGGCCGATGCTGATCAGGCGCAGCTGGCCGATCTTTTCGGCCTCGGTCATCTGGCTGACCAGATGGTCGATGAATGCCTGCTTGTCTTGCAGGGGCGGGGCGGAGGGGGCGGCAAGGGCCGCCTGACTGGCAAGGCCCATGGCCAGGCCCAGCAAAGACAGTTTCATCATCAATTCCGTTGTTGAGTAGGGCGGTTGGCCGAGAGGTTTCGTACGCCTGTTGTTATGCGGTCCGCTGGCGATTTTATGGATCATTCGTCCATGATCCGACGCAGCCGCGGATTATGCCTTATATGGAGCGCTTGTTGAGATACACTCTCGCCACCCCGATGCCGGGATAACAATGATAAGAACGCTCAAGAGACGATGGCATGACCGAATACGAACAGCGCCAGATCGCCGAGGCGATTGCACGCGTCGAGCGGCGCACCGACGCGGAGCTGGTGACCGTGCTGGCGCGCCGCGCCGACGACTACCCCTATCTACCCCTGCTCTGGGCGGCGCTGCTGGCGCTGGTCATTCCGTTGCTGCTGCACCGCTGGCAGGGCGGGATCGGCCTCAACGGCCTGTTGCTGGCGCAGATGCTCACCTTTGTTGCCTTGTGTCTGTTGCTGCGCCATCCACGCCTGGCCGCCTGGGTGGTGCCGGCGATACTGCGTCGGCGACGGGCTTCCGGGCTTGCCCGGCAGCAGTTTCTCGAACTCAACCTGCAGCGCACCGCCGGGGCTACCGGGGTGCTGATTTTTGTCAGCGAGGCCGAGCGGCATGTCGAGATCCTGGTCGATGAAGGGATCGCCCGGCACCTGCCGCCTCAGGCCCGCGAAGCGATCGTCGCGCGGTTCACCGAGCAGGTCTGCCAGGGCCGTACCTTGCAAGGTTTCGTGGAATGCATCGAGGCGTGCGGCGAACTGCTCAGCGAGCATGTACCGCCTACCCACGCGCGCAACGAGTTGCCCAATCGCCTGGTGATCCTCGATTGAGCCGCGCCCATCGCGAAAACCTTCGCGATGGGCGGCCAGCGACGTAGAATGCGCGGCATTGCGCAACGCGCTCCCCGCATTCCGAGGCACCCGCTCCCCATGTCGTCGACTACTTCCGCCCCCATCGCGCCGGATGCGCGCGCCCAGTTCCTGAGCCTGCTGGCCGACGCCCTGGCCGATGGCAGCCTGGCCAAACTGGTGCTGGCCCGCCACGTGGGGGCCGACCAGACCCTGCAGCGGATCATCGCCAAACCGGTGCAGCTCAAGGGTGAGGCCTGCCTGCAACTGGTCTACCGCCACCAGACCCGCGACATTACCCGCAACCTGCCATTGGGCCAGGCGCAGGCACTGGTGGCCGAACTGCTGCCGGAGAGCTTTCGCAACGCTCACCTGTTCACCGGTGCGGGTGAAGTGCAACTGGAGTTCAGCAAGAAGGGCAAGCCGATGCTGCGCCGCCACCTGGCCCAGCAGGCACCCCGTGAAGCGGCGGCAGGTGGGCATGACCGTGAGAAGAAGCGTTATCTGGAACTGTCGCGCCCCTTCCTGCGCGATCTTGGGGTGACCGACGCGCAAGGCGCGTTGATCCCGTCGATGTCGCGCAAGTGGAAGCAGATCAACAAGTTCATCGAGGTCTTCGACCACGCCCTGGCCAGCGCGCCGGTGGCGGCCGATCAGGCCTTGCGGGTGGCCGACTTCGGCTCGGGCAAGGGCTACCTGACGTTCGCCATGCACGACTACCTGCGCAACACCCTCGGGCGTGAGGCACAGGTCACTGGCGTCGAGCTGCGCCCGGATATGGTCGAGCTGTGCAACGCCGCTGCCGCGCGCCTTGAGCACCCGGGGTTGGTGTTCGAGTGCGGTGACGTGCGCAGCGTGGTGCCGGAGGCCATCGAGGTGATGATTGCCCTGCATGCCTGCGACATCGCCACCGACTACGCCATCCACACCGGCATCCGCTGCAACGCGGCGATCATCATGTGCTCGCCGTGCTGCCACAAGCAGATCCGCCCGCAACTGCACAGCCCAGGGCTGCTGCAGCCGATGCTGCAGTACGGCCTGCACCTTGGGCAGCAGGCCGAGATGCTCACCGATAGCCTGCGTGCGCTGTACCTCGAGGCCTGCGGCTACGAGACCAAGGTCTTCGAGTTCATCTCGCTGGAGCACACCAACAAGAACAAGATGATTCTTGCGGTGAAGCGCAAACAGCCCGTAGAGGCGGGGGCGCTGCTGGAGAAGATTGCGCAGCTCAAGGCGTTCTATGGGGTGCAGGAGCATTGCCTGGAGACGTTGTTGCGTGGGGATGGGTTGATCGCCAGGTAAGCACAACGTGTTGAGCGCCATTCCCCAAAGTATGTAAGACGCCTCCCAAGCGCGTTTGGCGGCCGATATTGGTGTCGTGAGGTCTGTAGTGTGGTGGTCATTCATGCTCATTGGTTGTCATTTGACAACCAATGATTGAGTGCCCACACTGGAGAACATTCGATGCCGCGCCTCAGTCACGCCAAGAAAGAGGTCGAGCAGGCCTTGAGGCACGCTGAGTACCATGGATGGAGAGTCGTTGCGGGTGGAGGGCACTGTTGGGGAAAGATGTATTGCCCCTTCAACGATGCTGATTGTCGATGCGGCGAGCTTTGCGTCACCAGCATCTGGAGCACCCCGAAGAACCCAGGCAATTTCGCGCGTCAGCTAAGGCGCGTGGTGGACAATTGCACTGGAGCCCGTAATACCGATACCGCAGTGAAGGCGGGTGAGGAGCAGTGACTATGGAATTCGAGTTCACCCTCAAGTACCAACTGGTCGAAGACGAAGATATGGACGCGCTCCTCGAGCGCCTGGCCGAAGCGGGTTGCGACGACGCCTTGGTCGGCATTGGCTTGCCCGGTCGCCTGTCGCTGGAGTTTGTACGGGAGTCGCCCAGTGCCGAGGAGGCGATCGAGAGCGCGCTCAGGGATGTTCGCAAAGCAGTGCCGGGTGCACGACTGATAGAGGCGACGCCAGACCTTGTCGGGCTGACCGATGTGGCAGAGATCGTCGGCGTGTCGCGCCAGAACATGCGCAAGTTGATGCTGGCGCATATGCACAGTTTCCCAACGCCCATGCATGAAGGCAGTACGTCGCTCTGGCATCTCGCCGATGTGCTGGCCTGGCTGCAGGCGAGGGGCAGCTACGACATAGGCCAGCAGACGCTGGACCTGGCTCGGGTCGCGATGACCGTCAATGTATCAAGCGCTCATGCACGGATCTTCAAGGGTTCGATGGCTTTGGCTTAATGAAGGCATGCCGTTGGCGGCACCCTCAGCGGCGTCCTGTCGGCACCTCGATCGCCAACTCTCCCAGCCCTAGGGGATGCGTACTGGCATCGAAGAAATGCAGCGCAGTCCCCGCCAGATCACCGAACCGCTCGATGAAGTGCTGCTTCTGATTGAGCACCGACGCCTCGCTCAATGGCCGGATGGCAATCAAAAGGTGCGCCGGCTGCGCCTGCCGAATGGCGTCGAGCAGGTGTTGGTCGCTGCTGTCCAGATGCTGGCCGAACAGGCATAGCCCTTCGTGCTCATTTGCCAGTTGGCCCAGACACCATGACAGGTAATCCGAGTTGCGGATCGCGCGCAGTTTCTCCTCGCTACGGTACTCGTTGACGAACAACGGCACCTCGCCGGGAATGTTCACGGCAAAACCGTCCAGCAACTCGGCGCATTCGGCACTGCGCTGGCGGCTGGAGCCGTCCGGCAGCTTGAGCAGGTGCAGGCCGCCATGCAGGTGCATCACTCGGGTGCCTTCGCTGCGGGTGCGGCGCACGTCGAAGAAGCCCTGCTCGTCGAACAGCGTGGCAAATCCCTGTGGAGCATGCTGCACGGCCCACGGCAGGACCAGGTCGTAGTTGCTGGTGTAGACGCTGCGAAAGCCACGCAAGGCCTGGTTGATCGAGGCCAGGGTAGCCGCCGGCATCAGTGCCCACGGCAGGTGTACAGTGCGCACAGCGTGAATCAGCGCTTCCTTGATCGAGTAGTAGCGGTTCAGCGGCGCGGTGGAGTTGATGGCCAGCGCGGCGTTGGCGCGGACGGTGTGGTTGAGGGTGCTCAGCAGCG
The DNA here is from genome assembly GCF_009650555.1 of Pseudomonas sp. EMN2. NCBI lineage: Bacteria > Pseudomonadati > Pseudomonadota > Gammaproteobacteria > Pseudomonadales > Pseudomonadaceae > Pseudomonas > Pseudomonas sp. EMN2. Next base: position 58,717 of record NZ_VZZR01000096.1, on the reverse strand, counting down.
GTTCGAACAGCTCTGTGCCGAGCGACTTGAACAGCGCCTGGTCACTGACCGCCAGGCCTTTCTTGCGGCCGGCGCGCTGGGCCTCTTCGTACAACGAGAAGTAGCCGAACGGTTTCCACAACGCCCGGCTGGCACCATTGCCCAGCAACAGGGCGGTGCAAGGGTGGCGCTGGTTGAGGTCGGCCCAGGCGGGCAAGTGGGCGTCGAGTGCGGGCATGGGCGGTCCGTTGGGCGTGGCTCAAAACGCGGCGACTTTAGCATGTCATGCAACCTGTGCGAGGCATGCTGCGCGCAGATACCGGCGCAGCAGCTATGGCGCAATTTTCAATGCGACAAGGCCTTGAGCACGTGATCTGGGTCGTTGTGGATGGCCCTCAGCAGCGCCTTGGCAGGCCCCGTGGGCTCCCGGCGCCCCTGTTCCCAGTTACGCAGGGTCGCGACTTGCACATCGATCATCTCGGCGAAACGAACCTGTGACAAACCGGTGGCCTTGCGGATTTCCCGGACTTGCAGGGCGTCGATTTCGAACTGGCGCGAGGGTTGGCGTTTGCGTTGGATGATTTCATCCATTTCTACAACGCTTTGCATCAGCTCGTCGAAGAGGCGGCTCATGGGTATCTCCAGTTTTCGATGACGGATTTCAAAGCCTTGCGCTGTTCGGCGGATAGCTCCGTTTGTTCATTCTTCGCAAAGATGTAGAGCAAGGTGATATGTGACCTTGCCGTGAAGTGGTAGTAGATGACTCTGGCACCACCTCGCTTGCCGTGGCCGTTCGCAGGGACGCGGATTTTGCGCAGGCCGCCGGTTCCTTCGATGACATCCCCTGCATCGGGGGATATCAAAAGACGAACCTGCAACAACCTGTAGGTTTCGTCGTCGAGCAGCTCTTTTGCGCGCTTGGTAAAGACAGCGGTTTCGGTAAAAAGCATAGCAGGGTGTACGCCATTGGCGCAGTCACTTTTTACCAGCGATGCGCGTAGAGTGGAATGCTCGAAAGGCTACCTTCTCGCCGACACGGTACTGCATCGCTCCGCTCTGACAACGATGTAGGCGCCTTCTTCTACTTGTCGGCGGATTCCCTGCTCGTCCTCTTTCGCCATACCCGATACTTGCGGCCGGCACGCTGGGCTTCTTCGTACAACGAAAGTAGCCGAACGGTTTCCACAACGCCCGACTGGCACCGTTGCCCAGCAACAGGGCGGTGCAAGGGGGGCGCTGGTTGAGTTCGGCCCAGGCGGGCAAGTGGGCGTCGAGTGCTGGCATGGGCGGTCCGTTGGGCGTGGCTAAAAACGCGGCGACTTTCGCATGTCGGGCCAACTGTTCGGGCCAACTGTGCGACGCTCGCCGCTCAGGGAAGCCCCGATGGCGCACAGCAATCGTTGATGGCAGAGTGCCTACCCCCTGCGCGCCCGCGCGGGCGACCCAACACAAGGAACTAGTGTGAAAATCAGCAATCTGGCCGTGTTGGCCGGCAGTCTCTTCCTGGCCTCGGGTGCCCATGCCCAGGACATTTCCACGCTGTATCAGGTCTATGAGCAAAAGGGCTATTCCACGCTGAGCATGGAGGAGCTGAACCAGTCTGTGCAGATCACTGCGGTGGCACTGGGTGTCTCGACCAACCTCAAGGGCGCGCCGATCCTTGCTGCCGGTAACGATGAGGGCTACGAACTGGCCCGCCTCAACGGTGCCGACGAGGCTCAGCAGGCGTTGATGAGGGCGATGCGCCCTGGCCAGAAATTCGACGCGCAGTGCGTGCTGCAGTTCACCTCTGGCAGTGACTTCATGGCGTTCGAGCAATGCACGTTCAACTGAACAAGGATGGTTTCATGAAAGGATCGCTTCGCTTCATCACGCTGGTCGGCAGCCTGACTGCGTTCAACGCCATGGCCGCCGATTCGGCCCAGGTTGCCTTGTTCACGGCGCTGGCGCAGTGCCAGGCCAATGCGCAACAGGTGGAGGCGTTCAATCAGCTGGCCGATAGCGGCCAATTGACCTTCACCAAGGACGAAGCCCACAGCCCGTGGGGTGGTGCTGCCTGGCAGGTTACGCCGGCGTTGAGCATCAATGGCGTGTCGTCCGCCACGCTGGTGATGACCGACCGCTACAGCTTCTACCTGCAGACCAGCAGCAGCGCGCCGCTGGCCGATGCGGCCAAGCTCGCCAGCGCCCTTAAACTGAAGAAGACGCTCGATACCGACGGCTACGTCGACTATCAGCGAGTGCTCGACAGCAAGGGCACTTTGCGGGTGGTTTCGACCGAAGACAAGGCGCGTGACCTTTACGTCGGCTGCAGCTATCCGCAGGCCTGAGGCCGCTGCGCAATTGCAGGCTCGGATCTCCCGGGCCTTCGCTGAGCGAGGGCTTGCTTGGGGCTACAGCATCCGCTTCGTGCAATGCTGTAGCCCTTGTCTCTCAAAGGTCCACTGGCGCTTGCCGATTTCTGTTGCGCCATACCCGATAAGCCCTGATCCCTGCTCGCACCGAACCGAACAGCAATTTGTCCTCCATTTCCCGCGCCATCCCCGAGCGCACCAGCATGCGCAGGAAGGTGCCGCGTGCGCGGGCGATGGCGAAGTGGATGCCCTGGGCGGTGAGGGTGTCGCGCACCTCGCGCAGGGCGGCGATGCCGCTGACGTCGATGCTGGTCACGGCCTCGGCGTCGAACAGCACCGCCTGGGGTTTGTCCACGCCCTGCACGGCTTCCAGCAGGCGCATCTTGAAGTAGTCGGCGTTGAAGAACAGGATCGCGTCGTCGAAGCGATACACCACCAGGCCCGGCACGGTGCGGGCGTCCTTGTGCTGGCGTACGTCCACCTGTCCCTCGACACCCGGCAGCCAGCCGAGTACCGCGTCGGTCGGCTGGTAGATGCTGTAGAGCAGGCGCAGGATCGCCAGGGTCACGGCAAACACGATGCCCGGCAGCACGCCTAGCCCCAGCACGCCGACCGTGGTCAGCAGGCACAGCCAGAATTCGAAGCGGCTGAGCTTGCGGATGGTCTTCAGCGACTTGATGTCGATCAGCCCCCAACCGGCCATCAGCAGTACCGCGCCCAGCGCCGCCTGTGGGATCCAGGCCATGGGGGCGGTGAAGAACAGCAGGATCAGGGCGATCACCAGGGCGGCGATGATGCCCACCAGCTGGCTCTTGCCGCCGACCATGTCGTTGACCGCGGTGCGCGAGTCGGCGCCGCTGATGGCGAAGCCCTGGGAAATACCGGCGGCCAGATTGCTCACCCCGAGGGCGACGAATTCATGGTTGGCGTTGATTGCATAGCCATGCCGGGCGGCGAAACTGCGGGCGGTGAGCATGGCGCTGCAGAAACTGATGGTGGCGATACCCAGGGCGTCGCGCAGCAGGCTCTTGGTTTCCGCGAGGTTGCTTTGTGGCCAGGCCAGCTCCGGAATGCCCGCCGGTACCGGGCCCAGGATCGCCACACCATAACGGTCCAGGCCGAGCAGCCCGGCCAGGGCGGTGAACACCACTACAGTCACCAGTGCCGCCGGCAGACGCGGGTAGCGGCGGGGCAGCCAGATCAGCAATGCCAGCCCGGCCAGGCCGATCGCCAGGGTCAACCAGTGAATTTCCCCCAGACGCTGGACGAAGTTGATCAGGCTGAGGATGAACCCGTCGCCCTCGATCTTGAAACCCACGACTTTGGACAGTTGCCCGGCAAGTAGGCTGAGGCCGATGCCGTTGAGGTAACCAATCAGGATCGGCCGCGAGAAAAAGCTGGCGATGAAGCCTGCGCGCGCCACCCCGGCGCCGATCAGCATCACGCCCACCAGCACGGTGACGATCACCGACAGCTCGGCGATGCGCTGCGGGTCGCCCATGGCCAACGGGGCCACGGCGCCGCCGATCATCGCGCAAGTGGCGGCATCGGGCCCGACCATCAGTTGCCGCGAACTGCCGATCAGGGCGTAGACCATCATCGGCAACACGCAGGCGTACAAGCCGTACTGGGGCGGCAAGCCAACGATCTGGGCATAGGCGATGGCGATGGGAATCTGGATCGCGGCCACCGACAGGCCCGCCTGCAGGTCGGCGTGGAACCACTCGCGGCGGTAGTGCAGCAGGTTGGCCAGGCCCGGTAGCCAGCGGGAGAGAAACATGCGCAGTCCTTTGGAAATGTTTCAGAGAGCTTAGGTGCTTTTGCGTGCTGGGCAGCACCGGGCATTGAAGCCAATCGAGCAGGGGATGGCCATGGGCCAGATCAAGGAATGGTACGCAAATGAAGGCGGCAGAAACGAAAAAAGGAGCCAAGGCTCCTTTTTACAGCGATGACGTCACTGGAACGTCATGCGGGGAATGCGATTTGGAGCGGGTAGAGGGAATCGAACCCTCAACTAAAGCTTGGGAAGCTTTCGTTTTGCCACTAAACTATACCCGCGTCGGCGCCCGACTTTTTACCATAACCCCCTGCCAATTAATAGCCCAATGTCATAAAAGGCTGTCGGCAGCCTGCTGCCTGCGGATGAGCCAGGCATGCAGGTGCCGTTGCGCTTAGATGGCCAGTGCATGCTGCCCCTGCGTGTGGGTGTAGCGTTGACGGGACTCACGCACGGTCGGCTTGAGGAAACCGAGCATGACCGAGCGGGTGTCCTCGCAGGCGCTCTTGTGCTCCATGTCGAGGAAGTGGCCGGCTTCGCGGATCACGCTGAAGTGGCTTTGCCCCACATGTTTGCTGAACTGCCGCGCATCTTCGACGGTGGTGTACTCGTCACGGTCGCCGTTGATGAACAGCACCGGGATGTCGATGTTGCGCGCGGCCTTCAGCGCCCGCTCCAGGTCGTGATCGAGCACCTGGTTGATGTGGAAGTGCATCTGCGCGTACTCGTGGCTGTCCAGGCTGCTGACATGCCGGTAGTTGAAGCGCTTGAACAGCGACGGCAGGTATTTGCCGATGGTGTCGTTGACCAGGTTGCCCACCTGGTAGCGGTCGCAGGCGGCCAGGAACTGGCAACCGCGCTCCAGGTAGTCGCGCATCGGTTCGTTGATCACCGGCGAGAACGAACTGACGATGGCCTTCTTCACCAACCGTGGCTGGTGCGCCAGCGCCAGCAGGGCGCAGGCACCGCCCCAGGAGAACGACATCACGTGGTCGGCACGGAAGTGCTCGATCAGCTCAAGGAGGATATGCGCCTCGGTCTCCTTGGTGATCAGCCGCTCCTGGCGGTTGTGGGGCTTGGACTTGCCGGCATACGGCTGGTCGTACAGCACCACGTTGAATTGTGGGTGCAGGTTGCGCACTGTCTGGGCAAAGGACGCCGTCGTGGCCAATGAGCCATTGATCAGGATGATGGTCTTTTCGGCGCCTTCTGCGCGATGGAACTCCGTGTAAACCCGGTACTGACCTTGGATATCAAGTACAGCAATTTCTGGCCTCATGTCATCGACTCCTGGCGCAAAAAAGGGTATCGCGTCACCTGTTGGTCTGTGTGGCTGGTTCGGGAACTCGCGTTCGAATCAACCGCGCAGGCCGTTAGGGTGCACGTGCTTTATGACAGGTAGGCATTTGCCTGGAAGAAAACCGGTAGGCCCTTGTGTCGATCCCTGACGCGTGTGTCGACGGTATTGTTGTAGCGGGCGATTTACCGTGCCCCAAGGTGTCGAGCCCCTGGGTGGCCGGCAAAAAGGTGTCTTGGACTGCGTTTGTGACCGGTAAGTCACAGGCAGACCGACAAGTTGGCAGTCAAGCAGCGGACTACTGATCGCGCAAGTGCGTTTCGGGGGATATTTTGCAAGAAACCGCTGGGCGGTCGGTGTAGTGGAAAAGTGCCAGGGCTACCCAATCGTTTGCGCGAAAAATGCCTGCGCAGAGCCTTCGCAGTCACTCAGAAACAGGCGATTTCTGCGGCCGAAAGGTCCCGGTACTGGCCTGGCAACAAGGCCGGATCCAGCTCGATCATCCCCATGCTTTCCCGGTGCAGCCCCAGCACCTTGTTCTGGAAGTGACCGAACATGCGCTTGACCTGGTGATAGCGGCCTTCGACGATCGCCAGCCGCGCTTCGCGGGGGCCGAGAATGTCCAGCTGTGCAGGCTGGGTGGTGAGGTCTTCGAAGGCGAAATAGAAGCCCTGGCGAAACTTCTCGACGTAGTGGGCGCCGATCTCGTCCTCGGTCCGTACGTGGTAAACCTTGGCCAGCTTGGTCTGTGGCTGGGTCAGGCGGCGCGACCACTGGCCGTCGTTGGTCAGGATCAGCAGGCCGGTGGTGTTGTAGTCCAGGCGCCCGGCAATGTGCAGGTCGTCGCGCCATGCTGGCGGCAGCAGGTCGAGCACGGTGCGGTGCTGCGGGTCGCTGGTGGCACTGACACAGCCCATGGGCTTGTGCAGCATCAGGTAGCGCGCCGGGCGGCCGGCCTGCAGCAGTTGCTCGTCCACCTCCACACGGCTGAAGTCACGCACCTCGTGCAGCGGGTCGGCGGTGATCACGCCATCCACGCGCACACGCCGCTGCACCAGCAGCATTCGCACTTGCTGACGGTTGAAGCAGGGCAGGTTGGCAAGGAAACGGTCGAGGCGCATGGCGGCAGGTAGCGGCAGATCGGCGCGCAGTCTAGCGGATCGTGGGCGATTGCGCCGCCTTGAGTTGCTCGTCCACTTTTGCGCACCGTGGACACAGGCAGGCCTGGTTGCGCAGTTCGGCAGGCAGGGCCTGGACGATGGCTGGGTCGATGCTCACCGCAAAGCACCAGCAACCTTGGGTGGCGCTGGCCGGGTTGGCCAGGCCGCACTGGTTGGCGGCGCCGCAGGCAGGGCAGCGATGGTCACTGGTCTGGGTCATGGTCGGGTCCGGGCATCTGGCTGCAGACGCGGTTGCGTCCGCCTTGTTTGGCACGATAAAGCGCGTGGTCGGCGCGGCTCAGCAGGCTGTGCAGGGTGTCATCGTGCTGCAGGCCGGCGAGGCCGATGCTGACGGTCAGGCGCAGCGGCTGGTCGGCATAGCTGAAGATCAGTTGCTCGGTGCGCCGGCGGATCTTCTCGGCCACTTCGACGGCCTGGCGCCCTTCGGTTTCGCGCAGCAGCACGATGAACTCTTCGCCGCCCCAGCGGCAGAGTATATCGGACTGGCGCAAGCTGCCCTGCAGCACGTTGGCGAACTGGCGCAGCACTTCGTCGCCGGCCAAGTGGCCGTGGGTGTCGTTGAGTGCCTTGAAGTGGTCGAGGTCGATCAACAGGGCGACCAGTGGTGCACTGATGCGCTGCGCCTCGACCAGCGCCTGGCCGGCGAGCAGGTCGAAGCTGCGCCGGTTGGGCAGGCCGGTGAGGCTGTCGAGAGTGGCCAGGGCCTCGGCGTTGTCCTGATGGCGCTTGATCATGGCGTTGAGCAGCGACAGCACCACCAGGGTGATCATGGCGCAGATCGCCAGGTTCAGGTACAGCGACTGGCGGATGCGGTCCAGGGCACTGGTCTCGCGCTTGTCCACCAGCAGGTACCAGTCCAGTTCGGGCAGCGGGCGCACATTCAGGAAGTGACTGTGGCCGTCGTTGTCGTAATACTCGTGGCTGCCGGCGGCAGGGGTCGGCATGCGCGCTAGCAGGTCCTGCCACTGGCTGCTGTCACTCAGTTGCTGCCCTGCGCGAAGGCCGTGGGGGCCGCCGTCGGAACCGGTCAGCAGCACTTTGCCCTGGGCATCGGTGAACAGCACCGAGCGATGGTAGCGGCGCTGGTAGTCATCGATCAGGCGCACCACCGACTCGACGCTCAACCCAACGCCCACGGCACCGATGAAGCGCTGCTGGTAGTCGAGCACGCGGTAGTTGATGAATACCGTGAGCTTGTCCTGGTTGGCCATGTCCACGTCGACGTTGATCTCGTAGGGCACGTTGGCCTGGCGCAGGCGGAAGTACCAGGCGTCGCGCCAGGCGTCGGCCTTGACCTGTTTGAGTACACCTTTGGCCTGGTAATAGGTGCGGCTGCGTTCGGCGACCAGGAAACTGGTGAAGGTGCCCTGGCTGCCCATCACCTCGCCCAGGTAGCGGGTGATGCGGGTGGGGTCCTGTTCGCCGCCCAGCAGCCAGTCCCGCACGAAGGTGTCTTGCGCCATCATCGACGAGATCAGCACCGGGCGGATCAGGTCTTTCTGGATTTCCGAATAGACGGTGTCGGAGGTCAGCGGCAGTTCGGTGTTGACGATGCCGTCGCGGATTGCCCCGCGCGAGGCGTAGTAGCTCAGCAACGAAGTGGCGAGGAAGCCGCAGCCCAGCAACAGCAGCAGGGTGAAGATCAGCGAGCGTTGCGAGAACAGGGCGGAAGGCGAGGGCATGATCGTCCCATGATGTGTGCCGGTGGCGACATTCTAGTGAGATGACCGAAAAATGACTGCATGTTTTTCAGGGTTATACGGGATGTTTCAATTTGTTGCAGAAATGGCACTGAACCCTGGCCGGACTGTCTTATGCAGTGTCGATCAACGCATCGTCGTCGACGCTCGCCAGCGCCGCTGTGCCGGGCACCCCTGCGGTCCAGGAGGCCGCCATGTACCCACGAATCCTGATCATTGTCCTGCTCGGACTGCTGACTTCTGCCTGCGCCCCCTACTACGAGAGCGACGGCTATTACCGCAGTGACTACTACACCAGCGACCGCTACGTGTACCCCGGCTATTACCGCCAGGACCGCTACTATGTAGCCCCGCAACCGCGCTACTACTACCAGGGCGCGCCGCGTTACTACCAGCCTGCGCCGCGCTACTACCGGCCGGCACCGGTGCCGCAGTACCGGCCTTATCCGGCACCCGGCATGCAGCCCAGTTGGCACGGCAACCCGCGCAACGACTATGGCAAGCGCCAGCGTTATGACTATGGGCGGGACCGGGATCGGCAGGACTACCGCAACGACAACCGCAACGACAACCGTGGCGGGCGAGGGGATCGCTGGCATTCCAATGGGCAAGGCAACCGAGATCGTGGCCCGGACGGCGGGCGGGGTGGGGATCGCAACTGGCAGCGTTGAGGACCAATGGGCATTCACAGGGCAAGTCGGCGTGCCGTACCGACTTGCCCTGTGCTGCTTCTACGCCAGATCAGCCAGCGGGTGGCGCCCCTCCCAGGCCTTGCTGAAATGCGCCGCCACCACCGCTGCGGGCACCTGCGCCACGTCCGGCCAGTGCCAGTGCGGCGTGTTGTCCTTGTCCAGCAATCTGGCCCGTACCCCTTCGCTGAACTCGGGGTGACGGCAGCAGTTCAGGCTCAGGGTGTATTCCATCTGGAACACCTGCGCCAGCGACAGGTGACGGGCCCGGCGGATCTGCTCCCACACCAGGTGCGCGGTCAGCGGGCAGCCCTCGTGCAGGCGCTGGCCTGCTGCTGCCAGCAAAGGGTCACCATGCCGGGCCAGGCCGGCCAGCGCACGCCAGGCCGCTACCGGGTCGGCCACATCGAGTACTTCGTCGATCACTGCCCGGCGTGCCAGCCACTGGCCCTCGGGCAGTTCGGCGCACGCCCGGTGCTGTTCGGCCTTGAGCAGGCTGTTGAGCTGCAGGTCGGTCTGTTCCTGCCAGTTCAGTTGCAGCAGCTCCTCCACCAGTGCTTCTTGTTGATGTTCGCCAAGAAAACGGTCGGCCAGGCCCAGGTCCAGGGCGTCACGGGCATTGATCGGCGCGCCGGTGAGGCCGAGGAACAGGCCGAGCTTGCCGGGCAGGCGGGAAAGGAACCAGCTGGCGCCAACGTCCGGATACAGGCCGATGCTGATCTCGGGCATGGCCAGGCGGCTGCTGGGGGTGACGATACGCACCGCCGCGCCCTGCAGCAGCCCCATGCCACCCCCGAGCACATGGCCATGGCCCCAGCACAGCAAGGGCTTGGGGTAGGTGTGCAGGCGGTGGTCGAGGCGGTATTCGCTGGCGAAGAAGGTGGCGGCCAGCGGCGGTATGCTGCCGGGATGCTCGCGGCAGGCTTGTACCAGTGCACGTACGTCGCCCCCGGCGCAGAAGGCTTTGGGCCCATTGCCGCGCAGCAGTACGCAGACGATGCCGGGGTCCTGGGCCCAGGCGTGCAGGCGCTCGTCGAGCACCTCGATCATCGGCAGGGTCAGCGCATTGAGCGCCTTGGGTGCATCCAGGCTGGCGATGCCGATGCGGGCGCCATCGGCGCCGGTGAGTACCTCGCATTGAATGGACATGGACTACCTCGCGCAAGTCATCCCACCAGTATGGCCCGCGCTGCTGAAGCTGCCGGTCGTCGGTCGGATCGATTGACAAGCCGGCGCGGCTTTCCTAGTGTCGCGCCACTTTGCTTCTGGATGGCCCCATGACCGACGACGACCGCATCAAACTCGAACCCAGCTGGAAGGCCGCGTTGCGCGCCGAGTTCGACCAGCCCTACATGCATCAGCTGCGTGAGTTCCTGCAGGGTGAATACGCCGCCGGCAAGGAGATCTACCCGCCGGGGCCGCTGATCTTCAATGCGTTGAACTCAACGCCGCTGGAGCAGGTGAAAGTGGTGATCCTCGGCCAGGACCCGTACCACGGCCCAGGCCAGGCCCATGGCCTGTGCTTCTCGGTGCAGCCGGGCGTGCCGACGCCGCCGTCGCTGGTCAACATCTACAAGGAGCTGCAACGCGACCTCAACCTGCCGATCCCCAACCACGGCTACTTGCAGAGCTGGGCCGAGCAGGGGGTGCTGCTGCTCAACACCACCATGACCGTGGAGCGGGCCAATGCCGCCTCGCATGCCAAGAAGGGCTGGGAGTTCTTCACCGATCGGATCATCCAGGTGGTCAGCGAGCAGTGCCCGAACGTGGTGTTCCTGCTGTGGGGCGCGCATGCCCAGAGCAAACAGAAACTGATCGACGCCAGCAAGCACCTGGTACTCAAGTCGGTGCACCCGTCGCCGTTGTCGGCCTATCGCGGGTTCTTCGGCTGCGGGCATTTCAGCCGGGCCAACGGCTTCCTCGAGCAGCGCGGGATGGCGCCGATCAACTGGGCGTTGCCGCCGCTCTGAGCAGGACCCCATCGCGGGGCAAGCCCGCTCCCACGGAAGTTGTGGGAGCGGGCTTGCCCCGCGATGGGGACTAGGACTTGGCCCAGCGCCTGAACAACGGCTCGGCCAGAAACAGCACGAACAACAACCGCATCACCTGCAACGCCGTCACCAGTGGCACCGACAGTTGCAGGGTCTCGGCCGTGAGGCTCATCTCGGCAATCCCCCCCGGCATCATCCCCAAGGTCAGCGAACGCAGGTCCAGGTGGGTAAGCAGGCTCAACCCCCAGGCCGCGCCCCCGGCAACCAGCATGCACAGGGCCGTGGCCAGCAAGGTCCGGCCGAGGAACGACGGCGCCCGGCGGAAAAACGCGCGGTTGAAGTGGCAAGCCAGGCCGCTGCCGATCAGCCACTGGCCGATCTGGCTGGCGCCATTGGGCAGACCGATCTGCAGGTTGCCGGCCAGGCTCACGCTCGCCGCCACCAGCAACGGCCCGAACAACCATGGGTTGGGTTGGCGCAGCCGTTGCCAGATCAGCGCGACCACCACCGCCAGCGGTGCGATCAGGGCCAGCCAGCCCCAGCTGACGCTACCGGCGTGGTTCAGCGGCACCCCATCACCCAGCAACAGCTTGAACAGCGCCGGCACGCACAGCACCACCGCCAGCACCCGCAGACTCTGAGCGGCCGCCACCTGGCTGAGCACCGCGCCATTGCGCGCGCCGAGGTTGACCATTTCTCCCGAGCCACCCGGCATGCTGGCAAAGAATGCCGTGGCGCGGTCCTCGCCGGTGCGCCGCAGCAACCACACGCTGATCACGCTGGACAGTGTGGTGAACAGCGCGCCGAAGAAAATCAGCGCGAAATGATCGGCGACCTGCTCGATCACCGCCGGGGTGAAGTGCAGGCCGATACCAACGCCGATGATCCACTGCCCGCACTTGCGGCCATTGGGGATTTCGCTCAGTTGCCAGGGGGTCAGGCAGCGCACCAGGATGATCGCCAGTAACGCGCCGACCATCCACGGCAAAGGCCAGCCGACCTTGCTGGCGGCAAAACCGCCAGCAAGACCCACCAGCCCGGTGGCCCAGAACAAAGGGAGACCGCGATCAGGCATCCGCCATCGCCCGGCGCTGTTGGGCGCGTTTGCGCCAGATGCGCAGCAGCGGCAGGGTCAGCATCAACACCGTCAGCACCCAGACCGACATGCTGATCGGGCTCGACCAGAGGATGCCCAGCTCGCCGTTGGAGATCGACAGCGCGCGGCGCAGGTTCTGCTCCATCAGCCCACCGAGGATGAAGCCCAGCAGGATCGGCGACAGCGGGAAGTCCAGCTTGCGCAGGATGTAGCCCATGATGCCGATGCCGACCATCAGGAACAGGTCGAAGGTGGTGGCATGTACGGCGTACACGCCGATCGCGGTGATGATCGCGATCACCGGCACCAGCGCCCAGTTCGGCACGGCGAGGATGCGGGTGAACAGGCGGATCATCGGGATGTTCAGGATCACCAGCATGATGTTGGCGATGAACAGCGAGGCGATCAGGCCCCAGACGATGTCCGGTTGCTGTTCGAACAGCAGCGGGCCCGGGGTGATGTTGTACAGGGTCAGCGCGCCGATCATCACCGCGGTGGTGCCCGAACCCGGCACGCCCAAGGTCAGCATCGGCACCAAGGCGCCACAGCAGGAAGCGCCGATGGCGGTTTCCGGTGCGGCCAGGCCACGGGCGTCGCCCTTGCCGAACTTGCCTTTTTCGCCGGCAAGGCGCTTTTCGGTCATGTAGGCTACGGCGCTGGCCAGGGTTGCGCCGGCACCCGGCAGCACACCCATGACGAAACCGAGCAGGCCGCAGCGGATATTTACCACGAACACCGAGGCCGCTTCCTTGAAGTTGAACAGCATGCGCCCGGTGGCCTTCACCGCCGCGTGGCCATGGTGGGTCTTCTCCAGCAGCAGGAGGATCTCGCTGATCGAGAACAGCCCCAGCACCAGCACCACGAACTGGATGCCGTCGGCCAGGTGCACGCTGTCGCCGGTGAAGCGGTACACGCCACTGTTGGCATCGATACCCACCGCCGACAGGAACAGGCCGATCAACGCGGCGATGAAGGTCTTCAACGGCTTGTCGCCGGCCATGCCGCCTAGGGCGACGATGGCGAACACCATGAGCACGAAGTACTCCGCCGGGCCGAAGGCGATCGCCCATTTCGCCAGCAGCGGGGCGAACAGCACCATGCCGCAGGTGGCGATGAAGGCGCCGATGAACGAACTCCAGGCCGACAGCGACAGCGCCACACCGGCCAGGCCCTGACGGGCCATGGGGTAGCCGTCGAGGGTGGTCATCACGGTGGAGGCTTCACCGGGGATGTTCAGCAGGATCGAACTGATGCGCCCGCCGTATTCGCAGCCCAGATAAACGGCGGCCAGCAGGATCAACGCAGACTCCGGCGGCAGGCCGAGGGCGAAGGCAATGGGAATCAGCAGGGCCACGCCGTTGATCGGGCCCAGGCCCGGCAGCAGGCCGACCACGGTGCCGATCAGGGTGCCGGTGAGGGCGGTGACCAGGTTGTACGGGCTCAGCGCGACGCCGAAGCCCTGGCCGAGATAGCTCAAGGTATCCATGTGTCAGTTCTCCAGTACGCTCAGCAGGCCAAGGGGCAGGGGCACATCCATCACGCGGTCGAACAGCCAGTAGAGGAACACGCTCATGCCCACCACCACGAGGGCGCTGTGCAACCAGCGGCCGCCGTACAGGCGGGCCATGGGGATGCCGACCAGCACGGCGCTGAGGATGAAGCCCAGGGCCTCGAAGGTGCTGGCGAAGACGATCAGAAGGCCCACGCAGGCGCTGATCTTGATCAGGGTTTCGCGGTCCAGTTCAGGCTCGTCGTCCTTGCGTACGATGGGCGTGGGACGGATGGCCAGGTACAGCAGGCCCAGGCCCATCAGGCCGAGCATCAGCAGCGGGAAGGCGCGCGGGCCCACCGGTTCATAGGAGAAGGCGGCCTGGTAGGGCCAGGCCATCACGGCCAGGATGGCGCATATCGCCAGCAGGACCAGGGCGAAGAGGCGTTGCAGGATCATGGGAGAATCCTCATGGTCGGGGGGCCGTGGGAGCGGGCTTGCCCCGCGATTGCAAGATCGCGGGGCAAGCCCGCTCCCACGTGGAGGATGCCGGGGCGGCTTACTGGATCAGCCCGAACTCACGGGCCAGTGCCTTGTAATCGGCCACCTGCTTCTTCACATAGCCGTCCAGCTCTTCGCCGGTCATGGCGAACGGGAACAGTTCGCGCTGGTCGCGCAGCTTGGCGAAGTCTTCCGAGGCGAGCATCTTGTCGAACGAGGCTTTCCACCAGGCGTAGTCTTCATCGCTGACCTTCGGCCCCAGGTAGAAACCACGCACCACCGGCCAGACGATGTCGTAGCCCTGCTCCTTGGCAGTGGGGATGTCTTTCATTTCCGGCTCGTCCAGGCGCTTCTCGGAGAACACCGCGAGGATGCGCATGTTGCCGCTCTGGATGTGCGGCATGGAGTCGGAAATATCGGTGGAGCCGACCTGGATATGGCCACCGAGCAGCGCGGTGGCGATTTCGCCGCCGCCTTCCAGGGCCACGTAGCGCAGGTCGCGTGGGTTGATGCCGGCGGCCTTGGCGATCAAGGCGGTCTGCATCCAGTCCTGGCTGCCGACGGTGCCGCCGGAGCCGATCACCACTTTGCTCGGGTCTTTCTTCAGGGCCGCGACCAGGTCGTCGAGGGTCTTGTAGGGCGAGTCACTCTTCACCGCGATGGCACCGTAGCTGGTGCCAACCGCCGCCAGCCACTTCACCGCGTTCTCGTCAAAGCGGCCGAACTTGCCCTGGGCCAGGTTCAGCAGCGAGCCGCTGGACCAGGCCACCAGGGTACCGGCGTCGCCTGGGCGCTGGGCAACCACGGCGTTATAGGCCACCGCGCCGACCCCGCCGGGCATGTAGGTCACGCGCATCGGTTTGCTGAGGATCTTCTCCTCCACCAGTGCGCTCTGCACCAGTTTGCAGGTCAGGTCGAAACCGCCGCCGGGCGAGGCCGGGGCGATGCATTCAGGGCGTTTCGGTTCAGCGGCCAGGGCATTGCCGGCCAGCAGCAGGCAGCCGGTTGCGAGGGCGAGGCGGCGCAGTGAAAAGGTCATCGTCTATCTCCGTGAGCATTGTTGTTATTGGGTTACCACAGAGCCACGCTGTAGCTCACCAGCAGCCGCACCTCGTCCGCGTCGCGGGCGAAGTTGGAGCGGAAGGTGGCGTTGCGCAGGCGCACGGCGACGTTTTTCAACGGGCCGCTTTGTACCACGTACTTGAGTTCGGTGTTGCGTTCCCACTCCTTGCCCTCGCCACCGGCGGCGCGGCTGACGTTGTCGCCGTTGATGTAGCGGGTCATGAAGGTCAACCCGGGCACGCCCAGGGCTGCGAAGTTGTAGTCGTAGCGCGCCTGCCAGGAGCGCTCGTCGGCACCGGCGAAGTCGTTGATCTGCACGAAGTTGACCAGGTAGGGGTCGGCGCCGTCGACATAGGGGAAGGCGCTGTCGCCGCTCAGTTGCTGCCAGCCGGCGCTGAACTTGTGCCCGCCCAGGCCATAGCCGAGCATGCCGCTGAAGGTGGTGTTGTCGATGCGCCCGGCCTTGGCCTGGCCGGCTTCGTCGCTCACCGCCAGGCGCAGGTCGGCGCTGAAGGTGCCTGGGCCCCAGGGCTGGGTGGCGAGCATGCCGATGAAGTGCTGGCGGTAGATATCGTCGAGCTGGGCGAAGTGGTAGCTGCCGGTGATACGGTCGGTGAACTTGTAGTCCAGGCCTGCCAGGTCGAGGTTGTCGGCGCTGAAGCTGCCACCGAAGCGGCCGTTCTTGTTGTTCAGCGCCAGGTCTTCCCAGTTGGTGTCGTTGCGGTCCTTGGCCTTGTCCAGGCGCCCGCCGGTGAAGGTCAGGCCCTTGATCTCGTTGGAGGTGACCAGGCCACCTTCGAAGGTCTGCGGCAGGATGCGCCCGTCGTTGGGCTGCAGGGTGGGCAGCTCGGGTATCAGGGTGCCGATTTTCAGTTCGGTCTTGGATACCTTCACTTTGCCGGTCAGGCCGAGCTTGGAGTACTCGTCGGCCGCCTTGCCGTCGTCATGGGTGGGCAGCAGGCCGGTGTCGGTGCGGTCGGGGCTGGAGTCGAGCTTCACGCCAAGCATGCCCAGGGCATCCAGGCCAAAGCCCACGGTGCCTTCGGTGTAACCGGACTCGAAGTTGAGCATGAAGCCCTGGGCCCATTCATCGCGCTTGGATTGCTGCTTGCTGGTGCCGTCGCGGAAGTCGCGATTGAAGTACATGTTGCGGGTTTCGAAGGTGGCAGTGCTGTCTTCGAAGAAGGCGGCCTGGCTCAGGGGCGCGACACCGGCAAGGGCGACGGCGCTGGCGAGGGCGCATGGGCGGGCGGCGAACGAACGGGAAGGCGCGAAGGCCTGCGGCTGCATGGACAGCATCGTCGGTGACTCCAATTATTGTTCTTATAAATTGCACCTTGCTGGTGCTTTTGGCGGCGCGCGGGGCGACCGTGGTGCGATGCTAGGCAATCAACCTTTCGCTAACCTTTCAGCGTGAAAGGTTTGCTGCCGGGGCTTCACAGGCCCGGTGACGGCGGTACACTCCGCGCCAAAATCCGCGCAAAAAGCCCTGCCCGGGCTGGGAGAATCCGATGCGTGTGCTGCTGGTCGAAGACCACCTGCAACTGGCCGAAAGCGTGGCCCAGGCCCTCAAGAGCCAGGGGCTGACCGTGGATGTGCTGCACGATGGCGTGGCCGCCGACTTGGCGTTGGCCAGTGAAGACTATGCCGTGGCGGTGCTCGATGTCGGCCTGCCGCGCATGGACGGCTTCGAGGTGCTGGCGCGCCTGCGCGGGCGCGGCAAGACCGTGCCGGTGCTGATGCTTACCGCCCGCAGCGATGTGAAGGACCGCGTGCATGGCCTTAACCTGGGCGCCGACGATTACCTGGCCAAGCCTTTCGAGCTGACCGAGCTCGAGGCGCGGGTCAAGGCGTTGCTGCGCCGCAGCGTGCTTGGCGGCGAGCGCCAGCAGCGTTGCGGCCCGCTGGTCTATGACCTCGATACCCGGCGGTTTTCCCTCGAAAACGAACCACTGACACTCACCCAGCGCGAGCAGAGCGTACTCGAAGCCTTGATCGCCCGCCCAGGCCGGGTGATGAGCAAGGAGCAGTTGGCGGCTCAGGTCTTTGGCCTGGACGAAGAGGCCAGCCCCGACGCCATCGAGATTTATATTCACCGGCTACGCAAGAAGCTCGATGGTCACCCGGTGGCCATCGTCACCTTCCGTGGCCTGGGCTACCTGCTCGAGCACCGCGATGCGTGACAACGGCAGCCTGCGCGGGCGCCTGCTGGGCAACCTGGCACTGCTGCTGGTGGTGCTGATGCTGGCCAGCGGCCTGAGCGCCTACTGGAATGGCCGTGAAGCGGCCGACACCGCCTATGACCGCACCCTGCTGGCGTCGGCGCGGACCATTGCCGCCGGGCTCTCGCAACGTGACGGCACGCTCAGCGCCGATGTGCCCTACGTGGCCCTTGATACCTTCGCCTATGACAGCGCCGGGCGTATCTACTACCAGGTGCTGGACATCCACCAGAAGCTGATCTCGGGTTATGAAAACCTGCCGCCGCCACCACCGGGTACGCCGCGCACCGACGACTACCCGGCCTTGGCGCGTTTTTACGACGCCACGTACCAGGGCCAGGATGTGCGGGTGGTCAGCCTGCTCAAGGCGGTCAGCGAACCGAACATGAATGGCATGGCCGAGATCCGCGTGGCCGAAACCGAAGAGGCGCGGGTACGCATGGCCCGTGGCTTGATGGCCGATACCCTGCTGCGCCTGGGCATGCTGGCGCTGGGTGCGCTGGTGCTGGTGTGGTTCGCGGTCAGCGCCGCGCTGCGCCCGCTGGAACGCCTGCGTGGTGCGGTGGAAGAGCGCCAGCCGGACGACCTGCGGGCCCTGCCAGTGGTGCAGGTGCAGCGCGAACTCGGGCCGCTGGTGCGTGCGCTCAACCACTTCACCGAGCGCCTGCGTGGGCAGTTCGAGCGTCAGGCGCAGTTCATCGCCGATGCCGCCCATGAGCTGCGCACCCCGCTGGCGGCGCTCAAGGCACGGGTCGAGCTGGGCCTGCGCTCGAAGGATCCCGAGGAGTGGCGCCAGACCCTGGACGCCGCCGCCCAGGGCACCGACCGCCTGACCCATCTGGCTAACCAGTTGCTATCGTTGGCACGGGTGGAAAACGGCGCACGGGCCATCGCCGAAGGCGGCGCCCAGCGCCTGGACTTGAGCCAGTTGGCCCGTGAGCTGGGCATGGCCATGGCCCCCCTGGCCCATGCCCGCGGCGTGTCGCTGGCGCTGGAAGCCGAGGCGCCGGTTTGGCTCAAGGGCGAGCCGACCTTGCTCAACGAGTTGCTCAGCAACCTGGTGGATAACGCCTTGGCCCATACGCCGCAAGGCGGCGATGTGGTGCTGCGGGTGCTGGCGCCGGCGGTGCTGGAGGTCGAGGACGATGGGCCGGGGATTCCCGAGGCGGAGCGCGAGCGGGTGTTCGAGCGTTTCTACCGGCGCAGCGCGCAGGGCAGCGGGCTGGGTTTGGCCATCGTTGGCGAAATCTGCAGGGCGCACCTGGCGCAGATCAGCCTGCATGATGGCGAGCGGGGCGGGTTGAAGGTGCGGGTGAGTTTTATCGCTGATCAGTAGGCGTTGGCGACCTTATCGCGGGGCAAGCCCGCTCCCACATGCGTTGTTGGCGTGGGAGCGGGCTTGCCCCGCGATGGGCTTGATTCAGCGCAACATGTTCCGCGCTTCCAACACCTCATCGACATTCAGTTCGGTCCCGTAGGGCAGCCCCAGGTGCCGGTAGGCGGGCAGCGCCGCCAGCGGTCGGCTGCGCCCGCGCTGGCTGATGCAACGGGCGACCTGTACCACATCGATGTAGTCGACCTGGTCGGTGCGCCGGTCCAGGTCCTGGACCTGGCCGGGCAGCTTGACCAGCTGCTCGGGGAATTCCCAGGCACTGAGGATCTTGTCACCCAAGGCTGGCTGGATCTGTTCGATCACGTAATGCAGGCACACCGGGTCCGAGAGCAGTTCGTTGTGCTCCTGGGCATAGATCAGCACCGGCAATGCGCCGATCTGGTGAACCAGGCCACCAAGCGCGGCCTGGTCGGGTTTGAGCTGGGTGTAGCGGCGGCACAGTTCATAACTGATGCCGGCGACTTCAAGGCTGTTGGCCCAGATATCGCGCAGTTTTTGTTCAACCGCCGGGGCGCGGGCGTGGAAGATCTGCTCGATCACCAGGCCAATGGCCAGGTTGCAGCTGTAGTTGATGCCCAGGCGGGTGATGGCGGTGTGCAGGTCTGTGACTTCAACCGCGGCGCGCAACAGCGGGCTGTTGACTACCTTGATCAGGCGCGCCGACAGGGCGGCGTCGCGGCCGATCACCTTGCTCAGGGCCGAGACGCTGATTTCGCTGTCCTCGGCGGCTTCGCGGATGCTCAGGGCGACTTCCGGAAGCGTTGGCAGGACCAGATCGTCGTTGTCGATGGCAGTGAGCAATTGCCCTTGGACCATCTCGGCCAGCTTGTTCATGGACTTCTCTACGGCAAAGGTGGTGCGGCCCCGCCGCGTGGGCGGGGCGGGCTGGTCAGCGTTGGATTTCCCGGTCGCGGTCCAGTTCGTAAGGCAGGTCGAGCAGCGTCAGGCGCGGGCCTTCGAGGCTGCCCAGGTGCAGGTTGTCGTCGGCCACTGCGTCGGCGCTGAGCACGGCCAGCAGCTCGACGCCGTTGCTTGCGCTGGCGGCGATCACCACTTCACCGACCGACGAGCCGTGGGTGGGCGAGAAGATCTCGGCGCCGGGCGCCGGTACGTCGGCCTGGTCGAGCGCAAGGCGGTACTGGCGGCGCTTGAGCTTGCCCAGGTACTGCATGCGCGCGACGATTTCCTGGCCGGTGTAGCAGCCTTTCTTGAAGCTCACGCCATCGACGGCCTGCAGGTTGATCATCTGCGGGATGAACAGCTCGCGGGTCGGGCCCATGACCTGGCCGATGCCGGCGCGGATCTGGCCCAGCAGCCAGTCGTTCAGTGTGCCCTCGGGCAGGCTGGCAGCGAGTGTTTCGCGTACTGCCGTGGCCTGTTCGGCGGGCGCCCACAACTCTACCCGGCCAGCCGAGACACGAACGGCGATCAGGCTGTCATGTCGCACGGTCGCACCAGCGGCGTCTGGTACGTTCATGCCCAGCGCCTGCAGGGCCGCTTCGGCGTGCTGCAGGCCAAAGCGTGCCCAGGCAGCGCTTTCGTCGCTCAGGGTGGCCTTGGAGAACACGGCGTACTTTTTAAGGTCTGCCAATTGCGCATCGAGCAGTTCGCTGGCCATTGCCAGCCGGTAGCCATTGCCTTGCGGGAGGATGCGGAAGCTCGACTGCATCCGGCCCTTGACCATGCAGCGCGCGCCGAGGCTGGCGTGCTCATCGCTGAGGTAGTTGAGGTTGCAGGTCAGTTGGCCTTGCAGGAACTTGCCGGCGTCGGACCCGCGCACGGCGAGGATGCCCTCGTGGGCGAGCGTACAGAAAAAAGCGGAATCGGCCATGGGTCATCGCGGTAGCTAGAGACTGGCGGCCATCATAGAACGCCAGTAACAAAATAGGTAGGTGACTAGACCAACGCCCGGTGTCGCTTCGTGCGCCGCACGGTATACTGCCCGACCATTCGAGGAGGGCCCCATGGTCGAACAAACTGAACTCAACCGGCTTTTCTGGCACAGCCGCCGTGGCATGCTGGAACTGGACGTGCTGCTGGTACCTTTCACCCAGGAGGTCTACCCCAGCCTGAGCGAAGCCGACCGTGAACTCTACGTGCGGCTGCTGAGCTGCGAAGACCAGGACATGTTCGGCTGGTTCATGGAGCGCAACGAGTCCGAAGACCCGGAGCTGCAGCGCATGGTCCGAATCATCCTGGACCGTGTCCAGCCCAAGTGATCGTTTCGAGTGCCGCTGGCAGGGCTCACGCCTGCTGCTGACGGCCTACCTCGCCAGCCAGGCGCTGGCGATCATCTCCCTGGCCGTCATCGCGCTGCCGTTGTGGCTGCGCGGCCTGCTGTTCTTCGCTTGCCTGGCGCATGCCTGCTGGGCCATTCCCCGCCGTATCCTGCTCACGCACCCCGATGCGATCACCGGTTTGCGCCGCGACTCGCGTGGCTGGCGTTTGTACAGCCGTGCCCGTGGCTGGCAGGCGGTGCGGTTGTGCCGCGACAGCATTGCCCTGCCAGGGTTGGTGGTGTTGCGCTTCGTGCGCAAGGGCCGCTGGCTCGGCGAGAGCCAGTGCATCGTGAGGGATGCACTGGCCCCTGAGGCACATCGGCGCCTGCGCGTGCGGCTGAAGTTCAGCCGGCGAAGGTGGGCGGCTGCAGGATAGTGTCGCGGGCCTCGGGCAACATGCCCGGGTAGTCGAGGGTGTAGTGCAGGCCGCGGCTCTCTTTACGCTGCATCGCCGAACGGATCATCAGCTCGGCGACCTGGGCCAGGTTGCGCAGCTCGATCAGGTCGCGGCTGACTTTGTAGTTGCTGTAGAACTCGTCGATTTCGTCCAGCAGCATGCGCACGCGGTGTTCGGCACGCTGCAGGCGTTTGCTGGTGCGCACGATGCCGACATAGTCCCACATGAAGCGCCGCAGTTCGTCCCAGTTGTGCGCGATGATCACGTCTTCGTCAGAGTCGGTGACCTGGCTTGCGTCCCAGCAGGGCAGGGCGCGGGGCATGCTCACCTGTTCGAGGTGCGCCTCGATGTCGGCGGCGGCGGCGCGGCCGTAGACGAAACATTCGAGCAGCGAGTTGCTGGCCATGCGGTTGGCGCCGTGCAGGCCGGTGAAGCTGGTTTCGCCGATGGCGTAAAGGCCGGGGACGTCGGTGTGGCCGCGATCATCGACCATGACCCCGCCGCAGGTGTAGTGGGCCGCTGGCACCACCGGGATCGGCTGGCGAGTGATGTCGATGCCGAAGGTGAGGCAGCGCTCGTAGACGGTGGGGAAGTGGCTCTTGATGAACTCGGCCGGCTTGTGGCTGATGTCCAGGTACACGCAATCCACGCCCAGGCGCTTCATCTCGTGGTCGATGGCGCGGGCGACGATGTCCCGTGGCGCCAGCTCTTCGCGTGGGTCGAAACGGGGCATGAAGCGCTCGCCATTGGGCAGGCGCAGCAGGGCGCCTTCGCCGCGCAGGGCTTCGGTCACCAGGAAACTCTTGGCTTGCGGGTGATACAGGCAAGTGGGGTGGAATTGGTTGAACTCCAGGTTCGCCACCCGGCAACCGGCCCGCCAGGCCATGGCGATACCGTCGCCACAGGCGCCGTCGGGGTTGCTGGTGTACAGGTACACCTTGGCCGCGCCGCCGGTGGCCAGCACGGTGAAGCGGGCGCCGAAGGTGTCGACCTCGCCGGTGTTGCGGTCCAGTACATAGGCGCCCAGGCAACGGTCGCCGCCCAGGCCCAGGCGGCGCTCGGTAATCAGGTCGACCGCGACGCGCTGCTCCAGCAGCTCGATGTTCGGCCGCTGGCGTGCCTGGTCGAGCAAGGTCTTGAAGATCGCCGCACCGGTGGCGTCGGCGGCATGGATGATGCGCCGGTGGCTGTGGCCGCCCTCGCGGGTGAGGTGAAACTCGAAACCACCGTCGTCGACGCTGTAGTGTTCGTCACGGGTGAACGGCACGCCTTGCTCGATCAGCCATTCGATCGCTTCGCGGCTGTGTTCGACGGTGAAACGCACCGCGTCTTCGTGGCACAGTCCGCCGCCGGCATTGAGGGTGTCCTCGACATGCGACTGTACGGTATCGGTGTTGTCGAGCACGGCGGCCACGCCGCCCTGGGCCCAGAAGGTAGAGCCGTTGGCCAGGTCGCCTTTGCTGAGTACGGCGATGCGCAGGTGGCCGGGGAGGTTCAGTGCCAGGCTCAGACCAGCCGCACCACTGCCGATCACCAGGACATCATGTTGGAATTGTTGGCTCATGTCGGGACACTAGTAATCTTCGAAGGGGGCACGGCACAATAGTCAAGCGCAGATGGCATTGTGAAACTATCGTGAAACCGGGCCGGGATGCCTTTATAGCAGCCCCGGGGGCCTGATTTCCAATGGCGCTTGCGGGGCAAAGACGATCTTTTTGGGAACTTTCCTCTACCCCAGGAAATCCTAAGAAGGCTGTACGCACGCCACATTTTGCCGCGGCGACGCAGGGCGACAGCCCTTTGCTTGGGCTCAGACCTGCGTACTGAAACCTGATTATCGACGCAGCCGGCCGTGACCGCGCTGCGCCTTTCGTGCGAGCCGACCAAGGGCCGCAGGAAACTTGCTTGGAGGGGAGAACTTTTGCGTAAAGCCCGAGTCTATGGTTGCAAGCCTGAACGATGCTTGTCGCAACGCTCCTTCGAGTTCACTGAGGAGTGTTCATGCTAACCCAGGAAGAGGATCAGCAGCTTGTCGAGCGCGTGCAGCGCGGCGACAGGCGAGCGTTCGATCTGTTGGTGCTGAAGTATCAGCACAAGATTCTCGGGTTGATCGTGCGTTTCGTACACGACACCCATGAAGCGCAGGACGTGGCGCAGGAAGCCTTCATCAAGGCGTACCGGGCGCTGGGGAATTTTCGCGGTGACAGCGCGTTCTACACGTGGCTTTACCGCATCGCCATCAACACGGCGAAAAACTATCTGGTGTCCCGTGGAAGACGGCCGCCAGACAGCGATGTGAGCTCCGAGGATGCGGAGTTTTACGACGGCGATCATGGTCTCAAGGATCTCGAGTCCCCAGAACGCGCGTTGTTGCGGGATGAAATCGAAGGCACTGTCCATCGCACCATCCAGCAACTGCCGGAAGACCTGCGCACGGCATTGACGTTGCGCGAGTTCGATGGACTGAGTTACGAGGACATTGCCAGTGTCATGCAATGTCCGGTGGGTACCGTGCGCTCCCGGATTTTCCGCGCTCGGGAGGCCATAGACAAAGCCCTGCAACCGCTGTTGCAGGAAACCTGAGACAGCGGCGACAGCCAAGAGAGGAACCGCCATGAGTCGTGAAGCTTTGCAGGAATCGCTGTCCGCGGTAATGGATAACGAAGCGGACGAACTGGAACTGCGTCGTGTGCTCAATGCCGTCGACGATTCCGAAACCCGTGCCACCTGGTCGCGCTATCAGGTCGCTCGCGCAGCGATGCACAAGGAACTGCTGTTGCCCAAGCTGGATATCGCCTCGGCGGTTTCCGCAGCATTGGCCGACGAGGAGGTGCCTGCCAAGGTCAAGCAAGGCCCGTGGCGCAGCATCGGCCGCCTGGCCGTGGCTGCCTCGGTGACCGTTGCCGTGCTGGCTGGTGTACGTTTCTACAACCAGGACGAGATCACCGGTGCCGAGCTTGCGTCCCAGCAGCCTGCCCAGCAGGGGCTGAGCATGCCACAGGCACAAGGCCCCGCCGTTTTGGCAGGCTATAGTGAAAGCAGCGAACAACCGACCGGGCCGATGGCCAACGGTGTGCTGCAGAACCAGGCTGGCTGGGATCAGCGTCTGCCAGGTTATCTGCGCCAGCATGCCCAGGAATCCGCGCTCAAAGGCACCGAGACCGCTCTGCCTTACGCACGCGCTGCCAGCCTGGAAAACCGCTAGTAAGGAGGATCATGCGCGCGCTACCTCTCCTGTCGCTGCTGCTTGGCAGCAGCCTGACGGTGCAGGCCTACGCGGCCAACTCCACGCCCGAGGCGAGTGAGTGGCTGAACAAGCTGGCACAGGCTGAACAAAGGCAGAGTTACCAGGGGTCGTTCGTCTACGAGCGCAATGGCAGCTTCTCCACGCACGATATCTGGCATCGCGTCCAGGACGGCAAGGTCAGCGAGCGTTTACTCCAGCTCGATGGCGCTGCCCAGGAAATCGTGCGTGTCGATGGCAAGGTGCAATGCGTCAGTGGCGCCTTGGTCAGCGGTGTGAGCGCACCGCCCGACGCCGCCCCGCGCATGCTCGACCCTTTGAAACTGATGAGCTGGTACGACCTGAGCGTGGCAGGCAAGTCACGCGTCGCAGGGCGCGACGCGGTGATTGTGACCCTGACCCCGCGTGATCAGCACCGCTACGCCTTCGAACTTCACCTGGACCGCCAGACCGGCTTGCCGCTGCGCTCGTTGATGCTCAACGAAAAGGGGCAACTGCTCGAACGCTTCCAGATGACCCGCCTGGACACCGATGACCTGCCGAGTGACACCGACCTCACTGCCAGTGCGGCCTGCAAGCCGGTCGAGCGGGTGGTCGCCAGTACTTCACAGGCCGTTGCCGGCTGGCGCTCGGACTGGCTGCCACCAGGCTTCGAGCTGATCAACAGCAGTGTGCGCCATGACCCGGACCGCAAAAGTACAATCAGCAGCCTGATGTATGACGATGGCCTGACGCGCTTCTCGGTGTTCCTTGAACCGATCAGCGATAACTCAGGCACCGATACCCGCACTCAGCTCGGCCCGACCGTCGCGGTCTCGCGCCATCTCACCACACCCAAGGGCAAAGTGATGGTCACCGTGGTCGGTGAAATTCCACTGGGTACCGCCGAGCGTGTGGCGTTGTCGATGCGGGCCCAGGATGCTCAGGCGCGTCAGTAACGGCGCTTTATGAAAGCTTCTGTTACACAGTGCTGACAGGAAATTAACCCATTGTCATTTGCAATCCAGCCATAAATTTTCTATAGGTCAGGCTCTTCTGGGAGTCTGGCCTTTTCTGCGTCTGCAGGGCCTAACTGCTAACTACGCTCGTTGTAACGGGAGCCGTATGTCAATACCACGCTTGAAACCCTACCTATCGATGTTCGCCGCTGTGCTCATGCTCGGCCAGGTGCTCACCGCCCAAGCCCAGGAAGCCCTGCCCGATTTCACGACCCTGGTCGAGCAGGCTTCGCCGGCGGTGGTCAACATCAGTACCAAGCAGAAACTGCCGGACCGCCGCATCGCCGCCGGGCAGATGCCCGACCTCGAAGGCCTGCCGCCGATGTTCCGCGAGTTCTTCGAGCGCAACATGCCACAGCAGCCGCGCTCGCCCCGGGGTGATCGCCAGCGCGAGGCGCAGTCGCTGGGCTCGGGCTTCATCATTTCCAGTGATGGCTATGTGCTGACCAACAACCACGTGGTCGCCGACGCCGACGAAATCATCGTCCGCCTCTCCGACCGCAGCGAGCTGCAGGCCAAGCTGGTCGGCACCGACCCGCGCACCGACGTGGCCCTGCTCAAGGTCGAGGGCAAGAACCTGCCGACCGTCAAGCTGGGCGATTCGGAAAAGCTCAAGGTGGGTGAGTGGGTACTGGCCATCGGTTCGCCGTTCGGCTTCGACCATTCGGTGACCAAGGGCATCGTCAGCGCCAAGGGCCGCACTCTGCCCAACGACACCTATGTGCCGTTCATCCAGACCGACGTGGCCATCAACCCGGGCAACTCCGGCGGCCCGCTGTTCAACATGAATGGCGAGGTGGTCGGTATCAACTCGCAGATATTCACCCGCTCCGGTGGCTTCATGGGCCTGTCGTTCGCCATTCCGATCGACGTGGCGATCGACGTTTCCAACCAGCTGAAGAAAGACGGCAAGGTCAGCCGTGGCTGGCTGGGCGTGGTGATCCAGGAGGTCAACAAGGACCTGGCTGAATCCTTCGGCCTCGACAAGCCGGCCGGCGCCCTGGTAGCCCAGGTGCTGGAAGACGGCCCGGCGGCCAAGGGCGGCCTGCAGGTGGGCGACGTGATCCTGAGCATGAATGGCCAGCCGATCGTCATGTCGGCCGACCTGCCGCACCTGGTCGGCAGCCTCAAGGATGGCGCCAAGGCCAAGCTTGAGATCATCCGCAATGGCAAGCGCCAGAACCTCGATGTCACCGTCGGCGCCCTGCCGGATGAAGAAGCTGACATCGGCACCGGTGCCCAGGGCAGCGTCGAGCGCAGCAGCAACCGTCTGGGTGTATCCGTGACCGATCTGACCGCCGAGCAGAAGAAATCCCTGGAGCTCAAGGGCGGCGTGGTCATCAAGGAAGTCCAGGACGGCCCGGCAGCGCTGATTGGCCTGCGTCCGGGCGATGTCATCAGCCACCTGAACAACCAGGCTATCGGCTCGGCCAAGGAATTCACCGAAATTGCCAAGGACCTGCCGAAGAACCGTTCGGTGTCGATGCGCGTGCTGCGCCAGGGGCGCGCAAGCTTCAT
The DNA here is from genome assembly GCF_009650555.1 of Pseudomonas sp. EMN2. Classification (NCBI taxonomy): domain Bacteria; kingdom Pseudomonadati; phylum Pseudomonadota; class Gammaproteobacteria; order Pseudomonadales; family Pseudomonadaceae; genus Pseudomonas; species Pseudomonas sp. EMN2. The sequence goes on along the minus strand of NZ_VZZR01000096.1, from coordinate 31,550 downwards.
CACCTTCAAGCTGGCTGAATAAGCTGATTGCAAGGTAGGAAAGGGCAGCTTCGGCTGCCCTTTTACGTAGCAGTCAATGTCACAAAGCTTTACGTGGGAGCGGGCTTGCCCCGCGATGAGGCCTGATCAGGTAGTACTTGTGCCTGATCGGGCCTCATCGCGGGGCAAGCCCGCTCCCACAAGGGATGTAGACAGGCCGATAGAGGAATCTCCCATATCCCTGCGGCTTGAGGTACAATTCCCGGCTATTTTTCGGCGGGCGTCCGGCTCGCAGCCTTTTCGAGTGTTGACCCGTGAGTGATTTGAGTCATATCCGCAATTTCTCCATCATCGCCCACATCGACCATGGCAAGTCGACGCTGGCCGACCGTTTCATCCAGATGTGCGGTGGCCTGACGGCGCGCGAAATGGAGGCCCAGGTCCTCGATTCCATGGACCTGGAGCGCGAGCGCGGGATCACCATCAAGGCCCACAGCGTCACCCTGCACTACAAGGCGCAGGACGGCAAAACCTACCAGCTGAACTTCATCGACACCCCCGGCCACGTTGACTTCACCTATGAAGTTTCGCGTTCGCTGGCCGCGTGCGAGGGTGCACTGCTGGTGGTCGACGCCGGCCAGGGCGTCGAGGCCCAGTCCGTGGCCAACTGCTACACCGCCATCGAGCAGGGCCTGGAAGTCATGCCGGTGCTGAACAAGATGGACCTGCCCCAGGCCGACCCGGACCGCGTCAAGGACGAGATCGAGAAGATCATCGGCATCGACGCCACCGACGCCGTGGCGTGCAGCGCCAAGAGCGGCATGGGCGTGGACGAGGTGCTCGAGCGCCTGGTGCAGACCATCCCCGCGCCGCAGGGCGAGATCGACGCGCCGCTGCAGGCGTTGATCATCGACTCCTGGTTCGACAACTACCTGGGCGTGGTCTCGCTGGTGCGCGTGCGCCAGGGCCGCGTCAAGAAAGGCGACAAGATCCTGGTCAAGTCCACCGGCAAGGTGCACCTGGTCGACAGCGTCGGCGTGTTCACGCCCAAGCACACCCAGACCGCCGACCTCAAAGCCGGTGAAGTGGGCTTCATCATCGCCAGCATCAAGGACATCCATGGTGCGCCAGTCGGCGACACCCTGACCCTGTCCTCGACCCCCGAGGTCGAAGTGCTCGCAGGCTTCAAGAAGATCCAGCCGCAGGTGTACGCCGGCCTGTTCCCGGTCAGCTCCGACGACTTCGAGGACTTCCGTGACGCGCTGCAGAAGCTCACCCTGAACGACTCGTCGCTGCAATACATGCCGGAAAGCTCCGACGCCCTGGGCTTCGGCTTCCGTTGCGGCTTCCTCGGCATGCTGCACATGGAGATCATCCAGGAGCGCCTGGAGCGCGAATACGACCTGGACCTGATCACCACCGCGCCAAGCGTGATCTACGAGCTGGAGCTCAAGACCGGCGAAACCATCGTCGTCGACAACCCTTCGAAGCTGCCGGACGTGTCGTCGGTCGCCGATTTCCGCGAGCCGATCGTCACCGCCACCATCCTGGTACCGCAAGAGCACCTGGGCAACGTCATCACCCTGTGCATCGAGAAGCGTGGCGTGCAGCGCGACATGCAGTTCCTCGGCAGCCAGGTGCAGGTGCGCTACGACCTGCCGATGAACGAAGTGGTGCTGGACTTCTTCGACCGCCTCAAGTCCACCAGCCGCGGCTACGCCTCGCTGGACTATCATTTCGACCGCTACCAGTCGGCCAACCTGGTCAAGCTGGACGTGCTGATCAACGGTGACAAGGTCGATGCCCTGGCATTGATCGTGCACCGTGACAACGCCGCCTACAAAGGCCGTGCGTTGACCGAGAAGATGAAGGAGCTGATCCCTCGGCAGATGTTCGACGTGGCGATCCAGGCAGCCATTGGCGGCCAGATCATTGCGCGGACAACCGTCAAGGCGCTCAGAAAGAACGTACTGGCCAAGTGCTACGGTGGCGACGTGAGCCGTAAGAAGAAGCTGCTGGAGAAGCAGAAGGCCGGTAAGAAACGCATGAAACAGGTCGGTAACGTGGAAATTCCACAGGAAGCCTTCCTCGCCGTGCTCAGGTTGGATAGCTAGGTCCTATGTCGCTAAATTTCCCGCTGTTGCTCGTCATCGCCGTTGCCGTCTGCGGCCTGTTGGGTCTGATCGACCTGCTGTTCCTGGCTCCGCGCCGGCGCGCGGCGATCGCCACCTACCAGGGCAGCGTCAGCCAGCCAGAAATGGCCGTGGTCGAACGCCTGAACAAGGAGCCGTTGCTGGTCGAGTACGGCAAGTCGTTCTTCCCGGTGCTGTTCATCGTGCTGGTGCTGCGCTCGTTCCTGGTTGAGCCGTTCCAGATCCCGTCGGGTTCGATGAAACCGACCCTGGAAGTGGGCGATTTCATCCTGGTGAACAAGTTCTCCTACGGCATCCGCCTGCCGGTGATCGACAAGAAGGTCATCGAGGTCGGTGACCCGCAGCGCGGCGATGTGATGGTGTTCCGCTACCCCAGCGACCCGAACGTCAACTACATCAAGCGGGTGATCGGCCTGCCGGGCGACCAGATCCGCTACACCAACGACAAGCGCCTGTTCGTCAATGGCCAGGCGGTCGCCGAGCAACTGGTCGGCAGCGAGCCGGGCACCTTGGGCAGCGCCGAGCTGTACAAGGAAAAGCTCGGTGAGGTCGAGCACCTGATCCGTAAGGAAATGACCCGCTACCGCATGCCGCCGGACCAGCAATGGACCGTGCCGGCCGGGCATTACTTCATGATGGGTGACAACCGCGACAACTCCAACGACAGCCGCTACTGGGATGATCCGAACATCCCCAAAGAGCTGCACGGCATGGTCCCTGACCGGAACATCGTCGGCAAGGCGTTCGCCGTATGGATGAGCTGGCCTGAGCCGAAACTCAGCCACCTGCCCAACCTGTCGCGGGTCGGCCTGATCCACTAAGTATCGACGGCGCTGTCTGCGGACAGCGCCGATTGCTTTTCTGACATAGGCTGTGTTCTCAGGGAGTGAGAGGTTTCGCCATTTTGATGTCGGACCACAGCCAAACCGTCTTTCAGGATGTTGATTTGAACAACGCGTTGAACATTGTACGGGTGGCCCCATGAGTGCTTCCCTTGCCCGCCTGGAGCGTAAGCTCGGCTACACCTTCAAGGATCAGGACCAGATGCTGCTGGCCCTGACCCATCGCAGTTATGCCGGGCGCAACAACGAGCGCCTGGAATTCCTTGGCGATGCCATTCTCAACTTCGTGGTCGGCGAAGCGCTGTTCGAGCGCTTCCCGCAGGCCCGGGAAGGCCAGCTGTCGCGCCTGCGCGCGCGCCTGGTCAAGGGCGAAACCCTGGCCCGCCTGGCCCGTGGCTTCGACCTTGGCGAGTACCTGCGCCTGGGTTCCGGCGAGCTCAAGAGCGGCGGTTTCCGCCGCGAGTCGATCCTTGCGGACGCTCTCGAAGCGCTGATCGGCGCCATCTACCAGGACGCCGACATGCAGACTGCGCGCGAGCGCATCCTGGCCTGGCTGACCGACGAGTTCGAAGGCCTGACCCTGGTCGACACCAACAAAGACCCCAAGACCCGCCTGCAGGAGTTCCTGCAGTCGCGTGCCTGCGAGCTGCCGCGTTACGAAGTGGTGGATATCCAGGGCGAACCGCACTGCCGGACCTTCCTCGTCGAATGCGAAGTGGTCCTGCTGAACAAGAAAAGCCGTGGCCAGGGCGTAAGCCGGCGTATTGCCGAACAGGTCGCCGCCGCCGCCGCATTGATCGCCCTGGGCGTGGAGAATGGCAATGACTGAGAACACTTCGACCCGCTGCGGCTATGTCGCCATCGTCGGCCGCCCCAACGTCGGCAAGTCGACGCTGCTCAACCACATCCTCGGCCAGAAGCTGGCGATCACCTCGCGCAAGCCGCAGACCACCCGCCACAACATGCTCGGCATCAAGACCGAGGGTGACGTGCAGGCGATCTACGTCGATACCCCCGGCATGCACAAGGCGAACGACAAGGCGCTCAACCGCTACATGAACCGCAACGCCTCGGCGGCCTTGAAGGATGTCGACGTGGTGATCTTCGTGGTCGACCGCACCCGCTGGACCGATGAGGACCAACTGGTGCTCGAGCGCGTTCAGTACGTGACCGGCCCGGTGATCCTGGCGGTCAACAAGACCGACCGCATGGACGAGAAGGGCGACCTGATCCCGCACCTGCAGTGGCTGCAAGAGCAACTGCCGAATGCCGAGATCGTGCCGATCTCGGCCCAGCAGGGTCACAACCTCGAGTCGCTGGAAGGGCTGATCGCCAAGCACCTGCCAGAGAACGAGCACTTCTTCCCGGAAGACCAGATCACCGACCGCAGCAGCCGCTTCCTGGCTGCCGAGCTGGTGCGCGAGAAGATCATGCGCCAGCTGGGTGCGGAGCTGCCGTACCAGATCACCGTGGAAATCGAGGAATTCAAGCAGCAGGGCCATGTGCTGCACATCCATGCGCTGATCCTGGTCGAGCGTGACGGCCAGAAGAAGATCATCATCGGCGACAAGGGCGAGCGCATCAAACGCATTGGCTCCGACGCGCGCAAGGACATGGAAACGCTGTTCGACGCCAAGGTGATGCTCAACCTCTGGGTCAAGGTCAAAGGCGGCTGGTCCGACGACGAGCGCGCCCTGCGTTCGCTGGGTTACGGCGACCTGTAACCGTCAGGCGCGTCCCGTATCTCTTGTGGGAGCGGGCTTGCCCCGCGATGGCGATCGCGGGGCAAGCCCGCTCCCACAAGTCGTTTATGACATCGAGAAACCGCTGATGGACCAACCCACCCCCCAGCCGGCCTACGTCCTGCACAGCCGCCCCTACAAGGAAACCAGCGCCCTGGTGGATTTCCTCACCCCCCAGGGGCGGGTGCGCGCGGTATTGCGCCGTGCGCGGGGCAAGGGCGGCAGCCAGGTACGGCCGTTCGTGCCACTGGAAGTGGAACTGCGCGGGCGTGGAGAGCTGAAGACCGTATGGCGCCTGGACAGCAACGGCATCGCGGCCTGGCTGCATGGTGACGCGCTGTTCAGCGGCCTCTACCTCAACGAACTGCTGATGCGCCTGTTGCCCGCCGAGGCACCGCAGCCAGCGCTGTTCGAGCATTACACCCTGACCCTGCAAGCCCTGGCCGCCGGTCGACCACTGGAGCCGCTGCTGCGCTCGTTCGAATGGCGCTTGCTGGACGAACTGGGTTACGCCTTCTCGCTGGAACACGACGTGAATGACGACCCGATCGCCGCCGAGGGCCTTTATCGCCTGCAGGTGGATGCCGGCCTGCAGCGGGTCGAGCTGTTCCAGCCCGGCTTGTTCAAGGGTACCGAGTTGCAGGCCCTGGCCCAGGCCGACTGGGACGCCCCCGGCGCCTTGCTCGCCGCCAAGCGCCTGATGCGCCAGGCCCTGGCGGTGCACCTGGGGCCCAAGCCACTGGTCAGCCGGGAACTGTTTCGCAAGCGCTGATCAGCACGTATGCTGTGGCCCTCAACTTTCAGGAGTGCCCCTTCGTGACTCACAGCAACCGCATGCTTCTCGGCGTCAACATCGACCACGTGGCGACCCTGCGCCAGGCCCGGGGCACCCGCTATCCAGACCCGGTCAAGGCCGCGCTGGACGCCGAGGAAGCGGGCGCCGACGGCATCACCGTGCACCTGCGCGAAGACCGCCGGCACATCCAGGAGCGCGATGTGCTGGTGCTCAAGGACGTGCTGCAGACCCGCATGAACTTCGAGATGGGCGTCACCGAAGAGATGATGCTGTTCGCCGAGAAGATCCGCCCGGCGCATATCTGCCTGGTCCCGGAAACCCGCCAGGAGCTGACCACCGAAGGTGGCCTGGACGTGGCCGGCCAGGAGGCGCGGATCAAGGCCGCGGTCGAGCGCCTGTCGCGCACCGGCGCCGAAGTGTCGCTGTTCATCGATGCCGACGAGCGCCAGATCGAGGCCTCGCGTCGGGTGGGCGCACCGGCCATCGAACTGCACACCGGCCGTTACGCGGATGCCGAAACCCCGACCGAGGTGGCCGAAGAGCTCAAGCGCATCGTCGATGGCGTGGCCTTCGGTATTAGCCAGGGGTTGATCGTCAACGCAGGTCACGGGCTGCATTACCACAACGTCGAAGCCGTCGCCGCGATCAAGGGCATCAACGAGCTGAACATCGGCCATGCGCTGGTGGCCCATGCGCTGTTCGTCGGCTTCAAGGCCGCCGTGGCCGAGATGAAAGCGCTGATCGTCGCCGCTTCGCGCTAAGTCTTGGCAAACCATCGCGGGGCAAGCCCGCTCCCACGTAACGGCGTGGGAGCGGGCTTGCCCCGCGATGGCTCACTCTGCCTTGAATACAAGGGTAAAGCGGGTCGGCCCCTCGGCCTTGCTACGCACCTCAACCCGCCCCCCATGCAACTGCATGATCGACTTCACGATCGCCAACCCCAGCCCGGTCCCTCCCTCAAGACGTGACCGCCCGCTGCCAGCCCGGTAGAAACGCTCGAACAGGTGCGGCAGATGCGCCTCACCAATGCCAGCCCCCTGGTTTTCCACCCAGACCCCGACTTGATCGCCCAGCCGCTCGATCCCCACGCTAACCCTTTGCCCCTCCGGGCTATGCCGTAGCGCATTGCTCAGCAAGTTCGACAACGCCCGCTGGAACATCAGCTTGTCCGCCAGGGCCGTCCCCCAGCCTTGCAGTTCCAGGCTGATGCCCTTGAGCTCGGCACTGAAGGCAAACAGCTCACTCACCCGGGCCACCTCGTCGGCCAGTGCCACCGGCAGCAGCGCAACCTGGCTCTGCGGCTGGCTGACCTGGGCGAGGAACAGCATGTCGTTGATGATGCGGTTGAGCCGGGTCAGCTCCTCGATACTGTCCTCCAGGGCTTCACGGTACTTGTCGCCATCGCGCTCGCGGGCCAGGGTCACCTGGGCCTTGCCCATCAGGTTGCCGATCGGCGTGCGCAATTCGTGGGCCAGGTCGTCGGAGAACTGCGATAACTGGCGCACGCCCTGGTCGAGGCGGTCGAGCATGACGTTGATCGCCCGGGCCAGGTCGGCCAGCTCGGTCGGCAGGCCGTCCACCGGCAGGCGATGGTCCAGGTCCTGAGCCGACACTTGCCCGGCGATGCGGCGAAAGTGGCGCAGCGGGCGCAGATCGCGCTGCACCAGTTTCCAGGCCGCGATGCCGATCAGCAGCAGCAACAGCGGCAAGGCGAGCAGGGTCGAGTGCAGGTAGGCCTGCAGCAGGGCGTTGTCATCGCTGCGGTTGAGCGACATCAGCACATTCACCGGGGTGTCGTCGCGCAGCAACATCAGGCGGCTGGCGGTGAGCACTTCGTTGCCTTGATCGTCGCGCCATTCGTGGAACACCAGCCGCGGGCTCGCGGCCATTTCCAGCAGGTGCCGCGATTGCAGGGCCGGGCCAAGGCTGAGCAGGGCCGGGTGACGGCCGCTGGTGGCCATGACGCTGAGGCTCAGGTTGTCATGACCCATCACCAGGTCGAGCAGTGGGTGGGCGCGGGTGCCCAAATCGTCGCTGCGCAGGTCCACCCGCAGGTTGTGCTCGACCTGCAGCATCTTGCGCGCCAGGTCCTTGCGCGCACGGCTGTCCAGTTCGTGGTCGAGGGCGAACACCGCCAGGGTGGCCAGCAGCAGCACCAGGGCTGCGCCCATCAGGGTGACGGTAAGGCCGAGGCGCAGTGACAGGGTTGCGCGCTTCACGCCCGCGCCTCGAGCACATAACCGACGCCACGCAGGGTGTGGATCAGCTTGTCTTCGAAGGGGTCGTCGATCTTCGCCCGCAGGCGGCGGATCGACACCTCGACCACGTTGGTGTCGCAATCGAAGTTCATGTCCCACACCAGCGAAATGATCTGCGTGCGCGACAGCACTTCGCCGCTCTGGCGCATCAGCAGGTGCAGCAGGGCGAACTCCTTGGCGGTCAGGTCGATGCGCTGGCCGCCGCGGAAGGCGCGGTGGCGGCCGGGGTCGAGTTCAAGGTCGGCGACTTTCAAGGTGCTCGGTTGCAGGCGCTGGTCGTTGCGCCGCAGCAGGCTGCGGATGCGCGCCAGCAGCTCGGGAAATTCGAAGGGTTTGAGCAGGTAGTCGTCGGCGCCCAGGTCCAGGCCCTTGACCCGATCGGCCAGGCGGCCATGGGCGGTGAGCATCATGATCCGCGTGGACGACTCGGCGCGCAGGCGCTGCAGCACGCTCCAGCCATCGAGCTCGGGCAGGTTGACGTCGAGGATCACCAGGTCGTAGGGCTGCTGGCGGGCCAGGTGCAAGCCGTCGGTGCCGGTATGGGCGCAGTCGACCACGTAGCCGTTTTCGCGCAGGCCTTGCTGCAGGTAGTCGGCGGTACGGGGTTCGTCCTCGATGATCAGTAGGCGCATGGTGAGCTCGGGTTGCGGAAAGGGGGCGATTCTCGACCCTGTAGTGACATCAGGGTCAAGCGGTGAGGATGTTACTGGATGCGAATGGGCAATCGGCGGGGATAACGGATTTGTAATACGCGGGTCATTTGGTTGACAGGGCCGGCCTCATCGCCGGCAAGCCGGCTCCCACCCCGACCGCATCAGCCCAAGCCATGCGAAAACCATGTGGGAGCTGGCTTGCCAGCGATGGGGCCAGTCTTGCAACACTGTAATCTGCGCCTCACCTTGGCGTTAGCTGCCCCTTGCGATGATGGCCCTGTCGATACGGTTATCACGAGGCAAGCACGATGAACCTGAGCAAATACCTGCTGCTGGCGATCCTCGCCCTGGGCAGCACCAGCGTTTTCGCCGAGGGTGGCGCGGAGCGTTCGAAGCAGTTCTGGCAGGCGTTCCGCGAGGACCAGGCGCGCCTGTACGGCGACAAGCAAGAAGCCGTGGCTGAGCGCGAGCGCAAAGCCGAAGAAAAGGCTCGTGAGCTGGCCAAGGATTGACTAATCACCACCTGCGCCGCGACAGCTCCTCGGCGCAGGTGTATTCAGGCGCCCCTTCAGGGTAATGCCAGTCAGTCAAGCCAATTGGGGTCGCTGCGCGACCCTTCGCGGGTGAACCCGCTCCCACAGGGCATCGAGATCCTGTGGGAGCGGGTTTACCCGCGAAGGGCTGCAAAGCAGCCCCAATCAGTGCGATGTAGCACCAACTGACTGGCATTACCCTTCAGGGCGCCTTTTTTATTTGCGCGCCAGCAGCGTGGCGCGGCGCGGGGCCGGCAGGCCTTCGACGGTCTTGCCGTGGTCGTTCGGGTCGAGGAAGTCGCCCAGCGACTGGTAGCGCATCCACTCGGTGCTGCGCTGCTCCTCGACGCTGGTGACGCTCACATCGACGCAGCGCACATCGCTGAACCCGGCGCGGCGCAGCCAGCGCTCCAGCGCCGGCACCGACGGCAGGAACCACACGTTGCGCATCTGCGCATAACGGTCCTCGGGCACCAGCACCTGGTTTTCATCGCCCTCGATCACCAGGGTTTCCAGCACCAGTTCGCCACCTTTTACCAGGCAGTCCTTGAGCGCCAGCAGGTGCTCGATGGGCGAACGGCGGTGGTAGAACACGCCCATGGAGAACACCGTGTCGAAACCTTCCAGGTTGGCCGGCAGTTCCTCCAGGGCGAACGGCAGGTGCCAGGCCGGCAAGTCCGGCAGGTACTGCTGTACCGCCTGGAACTGGCAGAAGAACAGCCAGTTGGGGTCGACACCGATGACCATGTCGGCGCCGGCGCCGAGCATGCGCCACTGGTAGTAGCCGTTGCCGCAACCCACGTCGAGCACGCGCTTGCCTTTGAGGTCCAGGTGCGGGCCGACCCGCGACCATTTCCAGTCCGAGCGCCATTCGGTGTCCACATGCACGCCGAACAGGTCGAACGGCCCCTTGCGCCAAGGCGACAGTCCCATCAAGGCCTGACGCATCTGGGCACGGGTGGCGTCGTCGCAGTCGCAGTCCAGGCGCAGGCCGTCGACCAGGTCGATTTCGCTGGGCGTCAGTTGCGGCAGCGCTTCGAGCGCGCCGCGCCAGCGGTCGAGGTCGCCGTGGCCCTTTTCCAGCTTGCTTTCCAGTTGTGCCTGCAGGCCTTGGGACCAGGTGGCGAGGGGCGTGCCCGCCAGGCGGCGGACGAGGGGGGACAGATCGATCATGGCAGGGCTATCAGCGAGGCAAAGTTAAGGCATTGGAACCAGGGCACGACCTTGGAGAAACCGGCGGCGCGCAGGCGCTCGGCATGGGTTTCCAACGTATCGGGCTTCATCACGTTCTCGATGGCGCTGCGCTTCTGAGCAATTTCCAGTTCGCTGTAGCCATTGGCCCGCTTGAAGTCCAGGTGCAGGTCGTTGAGCAGTTGCTGTTGCTGGTCATCGGCGAAACGCAGTTTCTCCGAGAGGATCAGCGCACCGCCCGGCAGCAGGGCCTGGCGAATGCGGCCGAGCAACTCCAGGCGCTGTTCGGGGGCGATGAACTGCAGGGTGAAGTTCATCGCCACCACCGAGGCGGGCTCGAACGGCAACGACAGGATGTCGGCCTCCAGCACCTGTACCGGCAGCAGCTCCTGGAACATCGAGTCCTGGGCCGTGAGGTACTGGCGGCAGCGCTCGACCATGGCCGCGGAGTTGTCCACGGCAATTACCCGGCAACCCTCGGTGCGCACGTGCCGGCGCAGAGCCTGGGTCACTGCGCCCAGCGAGGCGCCGAGGTCGTACAGCGCGGTATTCGGCTGGGCGAAGCGCGCGGCCAGCACGCCGAGGTTCTCGACGATGGTCGGGTAACCGGGCACCGAGCGCTTGATCATGTCCGGGAACACTTGCACCACGTCCTCGTTGAAAACGAAGTCGGGTACCTGCTCCAGGGGCTGGGCGAAAAGGCGGTCGGGTTGTTTGCTCACGAAGGGTCCGGGCGGCTGGCAATCTACAGGGGCGGCATTCTAGCCAAACCACGGCAAGCTTGCATGACTGGCTGACCGGCGCCGCTGGCTCACTTGACCCGAATGGCGCAATCGAAGGTCTGCACCGGGCGCACTTCCGGGGCCCAGGGCTGCTGGTAGACCAGGATCAGGTGGCCCTCGCCTGCGGCCTTGGCCTGGAAGCGCCAGGTGGAGATCCCGCCGCTGCCGACGATACCGGCTTCTTCGGGGCTGCTGTACACCTCGGGGCCGAGGGCGCGCAGGATCTCCGGGGCCGGGTTCTGCAACAGCCAGCGGTAACCGGTGCTGGGGTTGCTGGGCAGGCTGAGGGTCATGTTCTGGCCGACCTGCAGACGTGTCGGACATTCGCTTTCGGCGTCCAGTTCGACGGTGCGTTGCGGCTGTTGCGCGCAGGCGCCTAACAGCGCCAGGCCAAGTAGAAAGAGTGCGCGGTGGTAGGGCATGGTGGCTCCGGGTCGAGGGGAAAAACCAGCCGGGCAGGAATGGCTGCCCGCTGCTATCGGGAATACGGGTTACCTAGTGTTGCTCCTCCCGAGCCTGTCCAGGCTCGAATCAAGGGAGCAGGACCATGAATGCAAATAAGGCTGATTATGATCAGCTGCAACAGGATGCTGCAATCGTACCGGGCGAGCTGGTCAAGGCCATGGCCGAGCGTGACGGTGAGGGAGAAGGCGGCTTGACCCTCAGCCGCGAGCACATCATTACCATCAATCGCTACGTCAACTTCGTCTTTGCCTTGCCCGCCACCAGCGACAATCTGCAGCGTTGGCTGGGCTACACCGATATCGATGAACCAGAGCTCAAGCCGGCTGCATGGAGCACGCTGTTCGCCGACCTGCGTAGCCACGCGCGCAGCTGGGCTCCGCTCTCGGACAACAGCAAGCGCCTCGCCAGCCAGCTGGCAGCGACCGCCAACTCGATCAGTAGCGCAGGCGAGGCGATCATCGAACTGACCGCCGGAGTCCTCAAGCTGGACAGGGAAAGCCAATGGCAGGAGCTTGCCTTGCGTGACCCGCTGCCGTTGGGTGTCAGCGACCGGGGTTCGGTGTCGACGTTGCTCGAGTACATGCAGTTTCTCAACGAGGATGTACGCGACTACGCCGTTCGGGTCGCGGCTGTGAAGGAGCAAACCGAGTCATTTCGCGATATCGCTCGCTTCAAGTTGATTCCCGCAGTCAAGACCAAGGGCCAGTCCGTCGAGCGCAAGCAGAACGATGGTGAGGTCGAGCGCCTGCGTGGCCTGCTGGCACAGCTGGACGCTGATATCGAGGCGTTGAGCAAGGAATACGACCAGTACGTCAAGATGGCCTTGAGCGGGCTGGCCGCTGGCCCGATTGGTGCGTTGATCACCGGTGGCATCTATGGCAGCAAGGCCGAAAAAGTGCGCAAGGAACGCCAGACGCGTCAGGCTGAGCGGCGCTCTTTCAGTGAGCAGTTGACCCTGCGAGTCAACCTGGAAGGACGCATGGAAACCTTGTCCACCGCCATCAGCGAACTCGATACCCGGCTGCAGGATGTGGTGACTTCCGCCTCCCACCTGCAAACAGCGTGGGGCATCGTTGGCGCTTACATCGACACTTCCATCTCGCGTCTCGAGCGAATCGACGATACCCAACGGCTGGCGATTTTCGGGCTGCATTTCAAGCAGTTCTTCAAACAGTGGGCCGCCATCGAGAAAACCAGCCTGCACTTAACCCGCATTTTCGACGAAGCCGCCTCGGCCCAATGAAAGGTGAACGAGCATGAATGACAATGTCACTTACCTGCAGCCGGCCGACGCGCCGCAGATGGAACACATCCTTGCTGCCAATCGCGCGTATACCGCTGCCTGGCAGCAGGGCGCACTGAAATTCGCGCCTCTGCTTCAAGAGGGCCTTGAGCGGCACGTGAAGCTGTTCGACAGTTGCCGCCGGCAATTGGCTGGCAATGCCCAACGCCTGGTTGCCGAACTGGCCAGCGATCCTCTGGGCGATATCCTGGATGCCTTTGGCGACGACGATGGTGCCGAACTGGTCGGCCTCGCCGGAGAAGCCCGCGACGCTGTCGCGTCACTGCTGGGCCGTTTGCTGGCTCACCTGGCAAGCGAGTGCCAGGCACTCGCGGCCCTGCCGGTGCTGAATGGTCAGGGCGACAAGCAGCGCCTGCTCAAGCAGCAACAAGCAGCCTCGGGCACCGAGCGGCAGCTGACTGAAGAGCATGAGCGTGAGGCCGTCAAGGTCGAGAGCGTGCTCAAGGCCATTGCCACCCTGGAAGCCAATGGCCTGCAAACGCGTTTTGGCGGTGTAGTGCCGTCGCTCGCCGACTTGCAGAAACTGGCGGTCCCGGGCGGTGAGGCACTGGTCACAGCCGAGGTTCTGACCCAGGCGGTGGAACAGCTCAAAGTGCTGTTGGGCGACCTGATCGAAGGCATGCGCTACGAACAGCTGCAGCGTGAGCGCCGCGCGCTGCAGGAGCGCCTCAAGGGCCTGGCTGACCAGCTGCGCGAGCTGGCCCGGGGGCAGGCCGAGTTGCAGAGCAACCTGGCAGCGCTGGACGACTTGCCGCGCCTGCTTGTGCTACGTGCGCAGTGGGAAAGCGAGACCAATGCCCTGCGCCATTCCTTGCAGGCCCGGCAGGCGCAGATCACCAACCATGCATTGACCACTGCCAGCGATGTCGCCTCTGTGGCGCAGGCGTTCGCGGCCTTGCTCGGCTTCCTGCGTAGTCTGCTTGAACAGGACCGTCGGGCGTTCTGAAGCCCCGGGCGCCGTCAACCGGGGAATTGGCGGACGGTGCCCACTCCCTGAAGTATGTAAATGAACCCACGACAATTGAGTTTCGACGTACAACAAACCAAGGCGATCGTGCTGCCGGGTGCGCTGATCGAGGCGATGGACGAACGTGATGGTCACAGCCAAGCGGGCATGCTGGTCACCCGACCGGCCCTGCAGGTATTTGATGCCTACTGCGCGAGTGTTCAGCAGCTGCCTTCTGAGATCGCACAAGCCATGGAGTGGCAGGGGTACGAACGGATCAGCGAGCCTGAACTGGCGCCTCAGAGCATGCTGATGTTGTTCCAGCAGTTGCGGGCACATGGCGACAGCTGGATGGACTTGCGCGTGCAATGTCAGCGGGTCACCGCCGAGTTGCAAAGGCACGCGGCCAGCATTGAAGTGGAAGGAAACAAAGTGGTGGCATTGGCCGCTCGCACGCGCGCCCTCGGCGCAAACAAGGAAAGCTGGGAAAGCCTGCAGCAAGCGCCGCCCGTCGCGCTCGACAGCCATGACCGACAGTTGATTGCCGCGATGGGTGGCGAACTTGTGCAATTGCACGCGCTTGTGGATGACTACGACCAGCAGGTCGACACCTTGCGTATTGGCCTGCAGGTCTTTCGTGATACCGCCCGTGAGCGGCTGATACCTTCCATCCTGGAAAAGTGCCGTGCGGCGAAGCGCTTTTCCGGCTCGCCAGAGGCCTTCGACCTGGATTGGGAGCTGGAGATGCTCAATGAAGACATCAGGGCCGTACAGCGCGAGTACCAGTTTTACTTGAAGCAGTCTTGGCTCGGTTGGGCAGATGGCCCGTTCGACTTCCTCGTCAGCCGTTCGATCTATGGCCGCAAGGCCGCGGCCGCGCTCGCCGAGATCAGGTCGCTGGAGCACCGTCACCGGCAGCTCAGCCTGCGTCTGGCGCAACACCGCCGGGTCGAGGGCCGGGTCAACCTGCTCGAAGGCGAAATGCAGCTACTGGTTACCGAACTGTGGGACGTGGTGGTCACCAGCGGTCATCTGCACACCGCCTGGCAGACCATCGAGGCCTATCTAGAGAGTGCCATGCAACGCCTGCAGCGCATGGACACTCGCCAGCAACTGGCGATGTTCATGTTCTACTTCAGGCAGTTCCTCGGCCAGTGGGCGGCTATCGGCGAGCATGCCACGGGCATGAGCAAGGTGTTCGGGTAGGGCGGGCGCCGTCAGCCCGCCTACGCCGTTTCCTCAGCTGAAAAGTACCTTTGCCACATCCGCATAGCGCTTGGCGAAATGAACGGTCAGGCCCTCTTTCAAATACTCCGGCAACTCCGCGAAATCACCGCGATTGGCCTCGGGCAGGATCAGCTCGAAGATTTTCTGCCGTCGCGCGGCAATCACCTTCTCGCGCACGCCGCCAATCGGCAGCACCTGCCCGGTCAGGGTCAACTCGCCGGTCATGGCCACGCCTTTCTTCGGCGCCTGGTCACGGGCCAGCGACAACAGCGCGCTGGCCATGGTCACGCCGGCGCTGGGGCCATCCTTGGGGGTGGCGCCTTCGGGCACGTGCAGGTGAATGAAGGCCTCGTTGAAGTAGCCGGGCGTGCCACCGAACTGCTTCAGGTTGGAGCTGACATAGCTGTAGGCGATTTCCGCCGACTCCTTCATCACATCCCCCAACTGGCCGGTGAGCTTGAGGCCGCGGCTGAGGGTGTGGATGCGCGTGGCCTCGATCGGTAGGGTGGCGCCACCCATGCTGGTCCAGGCCAGGCCGGTGATCACGCCCTTGCCGGCCAGCACCTGTTCGCTTCGGAACACCGGCATGCCGAGGGCCGGTTCAAGCTCCTTGTTGCCGATCTTCAGTTTGGCGTCCGGATTGTCCAACAGCTTGACCACTGCCTTGCGCACCAGCTTGCCCAGTTGTTTCTCCAGCTGGCGCACGCCGGCCTCGCGGGCATAACCCTCGATCACCGTACGCAGGGCGCTGTCGCTGATGCTCAGGCTGCGCTTTGAGACACCGGCCTTTTCCAGCTGCTTGGGCCACAGGTGGCGCTTGGCGATGGCCAGTTTTTCTTCGGTGATATAGCCGGACAGGCGGATCACTTCCATGCGGTCGAGCAACGGCCCGGGGATCGAGTCCAGGGTGTTGGCGGTGCAGACAAACAGCACTTTGGACAGGTCCAGGCGCAGATCCAGGTAATGGTCGAGGAAATCGACGTTCTGCTCGGGGTCGAGGGTTTCCAGCAGCGCCGAGGCGGGGTCGCCCTGGTAGCTCTGGCCCATCTTGTCGATCTCGTCGAGCATGATCACCGGGTTCATCACCTCGACCTCCTTCAGCGCCTGCACCAGCTTGCCCGGCTGGGCGCCGATGTAGGTACGGCGATGGCCCTTGATCTCGGCCTCGTCACGCATGCCGCCGACGCTGAAGCGGTAGAACGGCCGGCCGAGGGATTCGGCGATGGACTTGCCGATACTGGTCTTGCCCACCCCGGGCGGGCCCACCAGCAGCACGATCGAGCCACTGATCTCGCCTTTCCAGGCGCCCACGGCGAGGAATTCGAGGATGCGCTCCTTGATGTCGTCGAGCCCGGCGTGGTGGCGGTCCAGCACCTTGCGAGCGTGCGCAAGGTCGAGCTTGTCGTCGCCATACACGCCCCAGGGCAGGGCGGTGGCCCAGTCCAGGTAGTTGCGGGTGACGGCGTATTCCGGCGAGCCGGTTTCGAGGATGGCCAGCTTGCCCATCTCTTCGTCGATGCGTTTTTTCGCCTGCTCGGGTAGGGTCTTGTCTTGCAGGCGTTGCTGGAACTGCTCGACATCGGCGCTGCGGTCGTCCTTGGTCAGGCCCAGCTCCTGCTGGATGACCTTGAGCTGTTCCTTGAGGAAGAACTCGCGCTGGTGCTCACCGATCTGCCGGTTCACCTCGGCGGAGATCTCGTTCTGCAGGTGCGCGACTTCGACTTCCTTGCGCAGCATCGGCAGCACTTTCTCCATGCGTTTGAGCATGGGCACGCAGTCCAGCACTTCCTGCAGTTGGCTGCCGGTGGCGGAGGTGAGCGCGGCGGCGAAATCGGTGAGCGGCGATGGGTCGTTGGGGCTGAAGCGGTTGAGGTAGTTCTTCAGCTCTTCGCTGTACAGCGGGTTGAGCGGCAGCAGCTCCTTGATCGCGTTGATCAGCGCCATGCCGTAGGCCTTCACCTCATCGGTGGGCTGCGCCGGCTGGTGCGGGTATTCGACTTCGACCAGGTAGGGCGGGCGGTGGTGCTTGAGCCAGGTGCGGATGCGCACCCGGGTCAGGCCCTGGGCGACGAACTGCAGCTTGCCGCCTTCGCGGCTGGCGTGGTGCACCTTCACCAGGGTGCCGTACTCAGGCAGGGCCTTGGTGTCGAAGTGGCGGTGGTCTTCGGCCGGGGTATCCATGAAGAACAGCGCCAGCGAGTGGTGCGGGGTCTTGGCCACCAGGTCGAGGGTTTCGGCCCAGGGCTCTTCATTGACGATCACCGGCAGCACTTGCGCGGGGAAGAACGGGCGATTGTGGATCGGGATCACGTAGACCTTGTCCGGCAGCTGCTGGCCGGGCAGGGCGAGGTGGTGGCCGGCGCCGGTCGCGTGGTCGGGGTGTTCGACTTCGCTGTGTTCGTCGGGGCGGTCCGGGAAATCCTGCTGGTCGCTCATGGGGCACCTGCGTGAATGGCTATGGGTGCTTAGATGGGGCGGGGAGGGATGGGTTTCAATGGTAGACGAAGGGGGGAGGCTCAGGGCCCGTTTTGGCCCTTTCGCGGGTAAACCCGCTCCCACAGGTACTTCGCTGCTTCCAGGGCGGCGCAATACCTGTGGGAGCGGGTTTACCCGCGAAAGCGGTGGTGGGTTCACCACCGCATTGCAGGCTTACTCGGCGAGTTTGTAAGCGATGATGTAGTCACCCATGCGGGTGCCCAGTGAACCGTGGCCGCCGGCAGTCACCAGCACATACTGCTTGCCGTCCTTGCCGGTGTAGGTCATCGGCGTGGCCTGGCCGCCTGCCGGCAGGCGGGCTTTCCACAGCTCTTCACCGTTCTTCACGTCATAGGCGCGCAGGTACTGGTCCAGGGTGCCGCTGAGGAAGCCCACGCCACCGGCGGTGACGATCGAGCCGCCCATGCTCGGTACGCCCACCGGCATGCCGATCGGTACCGGGGTGCTGTCACGGGTGGTGCCGTTCTTGTGCTTCCACACCACTTTGTTGGTGAACAGGTCGATGGCGGCCACATAGCCCCAGGCCGGAGCCTGGCACGGCACGCCCAGCGGCGACATGAACGGGTGCATGGTCACGGCGTACGGCGCACCGGTGTTCGGCTGCACGCCGCTGGTCTCGCTTTCGCGCTTGCTGCCTTCGGCAACCTGCTCACGCGGCACCATCTTCGACACGAAGGCCATGTAGTTGGGCGAGGTGAACAGCAGCTGGCGCACCGGGTCGACCGACACGCTGCCCCAGTTGAACACGCCGACGTTGCCCGGATAGACCAGGCTGCCCTGCTCGGACGGCGGGGTGTACTGGCCTTCGTAGCGCAGGCTGCGGAACTGGATGCGGCAGAGCATCTGGTCGAACGGCGTGGCGCCCCACATGGCCTGTTCGGTCAGGTCCGGGCCGAGCAGGTTGAGGTCGGAGCGGGCCTGGGTCGGTGCGGTGTGGTCGCCCTTGACCGCGCCTTGTGGTACCGGGATCTCGCGGATCGGCACGATCGGCGTGCCATCGCGGCGGTCGAGCACATACAGGCTGCCTTGCTTGGTCGGCACGATGACCGCGGGCTTGACGCCGTCGTCGGTCTTCAGGTGGACCAGGGTCGGCTGGCTGCCGACGTCCATGTCCCACAGGTCATGGTGGGTGAACTGGTAGTTCCAGCGCGCCTTGCCGGTGGCCAGGTCCAGGGCGACGATGCCGGCGCTGTACTTCTCGGCGCCCGGGGTGCGGTCGGCGCCCCATTGGTCGGGAGTCTGGTTGCCCAGCGGCAGGTAGATCATGCCGAGGTCTTCATCGACGCTGGCGATCGACCACATGTTGGCCGAGTTGCGGCTGTAGAACTTGCCGTCGGCCAGGGGCTTGGTGTCGTCCGGGTTGTTGCTGTCCCAGTTCCACACCAGGTGGCCGTCGTGCACGTCATAGGCGCGGATCACGCCGGACGGCTCGTTGGTCGACTCGTTGTCGGTCACGTGGCCGCCGATGATCACCAGGCTGCGGGTGATCGCCGCCGGCGAGGTGGAGTAGTAGCCACCGGCGGTGAATGGGCCGATGCCGCGGGTCAGGTCGATCACGCCCTGGTTGGCGAAGCCTTCGCAGACCTTGCCGTTGTCGGCGTTGATGGCGATCAGGCGGGCGTCGGCGGTAGGCAGGTAGAGGCGGCGCGGGCAGGCCTGGGCCACGGCCTGGCCGGCGTCGGTGATTTTCGGCGCGGGGCTGCCGTCACGGCTGACGTAGCTGTTCTCGTCGTAGTAGGAGACGCCACGACAGGTCATGTGGGCGAAGCCCTTGAAGGTACCTGTAGGGCTCTTGACCTGCGGGTCGTAGCGCCAGATCTCGGCGCCGGTGTCCGGGTCCAGGGCCAACAGCCTGCTGTGGGCGGTGCAGGCATAGAGCATGCCGTTCACTTTCAGCGGGGTGTTCTGGTTGGTCAGCTCCACCGGGTCGTTTTCGGTCGGCAGGTCACCGGTGCGGATGCGCCAGGCTTCTTCCAGGCGGTAGGCGTTCTGCGGGGTGATCTGGCGCAGCGGCGAGTAGCGGTCGCCGTGTTCGGTACGGCCGTAGGCCTGCCATTCACCGTCCGGCATGGCCGGAGCGGCGCTGCCCATTTCGCTGTCGTCGCGGGTGAACGCGCCACGAATTTCGCCCGGGTGGGTGAACTGGCTGGCCACGGCTGTGGCGCCGGAGGCTACCACGGCCACGCTGAGCAGGGCGGTATTGATCTTCGATGCAGGCCCGATCAGCGGGCGACGCGCCCACGGCAGCAGCAGCACGACGCCGATGGCGAACCAGATGGCCAGGCGTGGCACCAGTTGCCACCAATCCAGGCCGACTTCCAGCAGGGCCCAGACCGTGCTGCCCAGCAGCACCAGGCCGTACAGGCCCAGGGCGATGCGGCGCTTGGCCAGCAGCAGGATGCCGGACAGGGCGAAGCCGACCCCGGCGATCAGGTAGTAAAGCGAACCGCCCAGCTGGCTCAGCTTGATGCCGCCGGCCAGCAGGGCCAGGCCCATCAGCAACAGCAGCACGCCCATCAGGCGCGGTAGCCAGCGGGTTCCATTGTTGGCACCGTCAGTGCTCATCGTCTGTTCTCCGTAGAGTGGAAGGGGAGGTTAGAAAGTGCTCTGGATCTTCAGGCCACCGATCAGCGCATCATCGACGTGCGACACCCCGCCCGGGTGGCGGATGTACTGCAGGTTCGGGCGCACGGTGAGCCAGTTGGCCAGGTGGATGCCGTAATAGAGTTCGGCGCTGTATTCGGTGTCCTGCACGGGCAGGTAGCCAGGGTTGTCGTAGTCGTAGAGACCGGCGGCCTGGTTGATGAGGCGGGCGTTCTTGCGGTAGCCGGGGTTGACGTGCACACGGGCCAGGGCGAAACCGATGTCGTCCTTGGCGCGGGCGTCGAACGGCCCTTTGTAAACCACACCTGCCTGTACATAGTTGTCGATGGCATTGGTCTTCTTGTCGTGCACCGTGGCATTGGCGAACAGGCTCAGGCCACGCGACTGGTCGGACGCCTGCGCGGTCACCTGCTGCTGCACGCCGAGCCACAGGCCGTGCTTGCTCGAGCTGCTGCGGTAGGCGGCGCCGCTGATGGCGGCCGGGGCGCCGTTGCTGTCCTTCAGAACATCCTGTGCCTTGGCATTACTGTAGTAGTAGCCGGCGCGATATTCCCCTTTCAGGCCATTGAGCCGCGGGCTCCACACCAGCTCGACCGGCATCACCGCACCTTGCGTGCCGCTGCCGCTGAGCTTGAAGCCGTTGCCCGATTCGAGGTTGGACGGGTTCTGCTCGAACACGCCGACCTGGGCATAGAGCTCGTCGTTCAGGTTGTAGCGCACGCGCAGCGCCCACTGGCTGACCGGCCAGTTGTACCAGATGCCGCCCACCCAGTTGCCGACCTGCGAGCCGCAGAACGCCAGGTTCTGGAAGTCGCACGGGAAGCTGTTGAAGTCTTCGCCTTCGCCGAAGCGGCCGAATTTCACATCCAGCGCACCGTCGAAGTACTTCTGCTTGATCCACATCTGCGTCAGCCGCCAGGTTTCGCCGCGGCCCCAGACTTCCTGGGCCGAGGTGAAGCCGCCGACGCGCGGGTCGTTGATTCGGTCGTTGCTGATGTTGTTGCCGTGGCGCTCGGTGACGGTCAGCTGGAATTCGGTGTCATGCCAGCCGAGGATCTTCTGCAGGTCCATGTTCACGCCGAAGGTGAACTGGTCGCTGTAGCGTGCGGCGCGGTCGTGGCTGTAGCCACCGTGCAGGTTGCTGCCCATCTCGCCGGTGTAGCCGAGGGTGAAGTCGTAGCCCTTTTCCAGCAGGTCGGTGCGGGTGCCGCCCCAGTCGCCGAGCATCCAGGGGGAGTCCTTGGCGAACAGTTCGCTGGCGCTGGTGGTGGGGGACAGGCTGCCGAGCAGGGTGGCGAAGGCGAGTCCGGCGTAGCGGGTAGTGGGCAACTGGAGCATGAGATAGCGCTATCTTTTGATTGTTGAAGAAACGGCAAGCGCAACGAGGCGTGGGAGCATCGAAGGGAAAGGCTGCGAAAGGTATTCGATGAAGCGATTCAGCTTGCGGCGGGGAGGATATAGGGGAAGTTGTAAGAAAAAAAGACAAAATGTCGCAGGGGATTGTTGCTGGAGGGGTAATAGTCAGGGCCATCGCGGGGCAAGCCCGCTCCCACGAGCGGTTCAGGTTTTCGTGGGAGCGGGCTTGCCCCGCGATGGGTTTAGAAGCTCGTACGCAGCCCTACCTCCACACTACGCCCCGGCGCCGGCGCGATATCCCGCAGGATCGAACTGGCATAGCGCACCGTCTGGTCCGTCAGGTTCTCCCCACGCACAAAGGCCAGCCACTGGCTTTGGCCGATATCGAAGCGATACCCCAGGCTGGCACCCAGGGTGGTGTAGCCATCGGTGCTGGTCTCATTGGCCGGCTTACGGTGCTGCGAAGAAGCATGCTGCACGTCGACCCGCGCCTGCCAGCGATCCAGTTCCCACACCAGCCCGCTGTTCAGGCGCAAAGGCGCGATGCGCGGCAGCGGCTCGCCGCTGTCGAGGTTCTTCGCCCGGGTGTAGTCGCCCGACAGCTCCAGGGCGAAACTGCCGTAGCGGTTCTCCAGCAACTGCCAACGGTCCTGGGCCTCGATGCCATAGAAGCGCGCACGCACGCCCTGGTACTGGTACTCGGGGAAGCCTTCGTGCTCATGGTCGTGATCATGATCTTCGTCATGATCATGATCGTGCCCTTCGCGCAGGTTGCCGGTACCGATCAGGCCGATGTAGTTGCGAAAGTGGCTGTAGAACACGCCGACACTGCCCTTGTGGGTGCCATTGTCGAAGCGCAGGGCCAGGTCGCCGGAGATGGCTTTCTCTTTGTTCAGGTTGGCGTCACCCACCTCAAAGGCGCCGGTGGCGACGTGGGCGCCGTTGGCGTACAGCTCGTAGAAGGTCGGGGCGCGCTCGGTGTAGCCCAGGTTGGCGGCCAGCGCCCACACCGGGTCGAGCTGGTAGACGGCGCCGGAAGAGAGGCTGAAGGCGTTGAAGCTGCTGGCGCTGTCGGCGGCGGCGAAGGTTTCGTTGCCCTTGGCATCGGGGTCGACGCGGGTGTGCTCCAGGCGGGCGCCCAGGCTGAGGTTCAGGCGCTCGGTGGCCTGCCATTGTTCGAGCATGAACAGCGCCAGGCTGTCGGTGTCGGTGTGCGGGACGAATGCCTCTTCACCCAGGGCGGAGAATTCGTTGCGGCTGACCTGCGCGCCGATCACCCCCTCGACCGGGCCGAGCGGCTGGTGCCGCGCCTCGATGCGCGCCTCGTAGCCTTTGTTCTTGAAGGTGGTGTGCACTTCGCCGCTTTCGATCTCGCGGTGCTGGTAGTCGGTGTAGCCGGCATCGACCTTGACCGAGCTGAACGGGCCGTCGAGGTCGCGCAGTTCCGAGGCGAAGCCGTAGTGGTCCTGTTGCATGTCCAGGCGCACACCGGGTTCGGCCACCGAGCCGTAGTTGCTGTCGTAGCGGCTGTAGGACAGGCCGGTGTAGCCGTGGTCCCAGTGATAGCTGCCGCCGATTGCTCCACCGTCCTGGCGGCCGTCGCTGTTGTCCAGGCGGTGCTTGCTGCCAGGCTCGTCGGCGTCGCGCACCTTCGAGCTGCGTGCGTAACCGGGGATGCGCAGGTCGTTGAACTGGCGGCTGTTGGCATCCAGGTGCAGGGCGAAGGCGCCGTTGCCGGCTTCCAGCTTGCCGGCGCTGCTGCGGGTGGTGTCGGCGCCGCCATAGCGCAGCTCACCGGCGCCGTGGATGCCGTCGATGGGCGCGTCGGGGATGCGGTTGTCGAAGGTGTTGACCACACCGCCGATGGCGTTGCCGCCGTACAGCAGGGCGGCCGGGCCACGCACGATCTCGATCCGTTCGACGGTGACCGGGTCCAGCGGCACGGCGTGGTCATAGGACAGCGACGAGGCGTCCAGGGCGCCGACGCCGTTGCGCAGGATGCGGATACGGTCGCCGTCCAGGCCACGGATCACCGGGCGGCTGGCGCCGGGGCCGAACCAGGTGGAGGCGACGCCGGGCTGTTTGTTCAGGGTCTCGCCCAGGCTGCCGTGCTGCTGTTGCAGCAGCGCGTCGCCTTCGAGCACGGTGCTGGGGGCGGCCAGTTGCGCGTTGCCCAGCGGGTTGGCGGTGATCACCTGGGGTTGCAGCTCGACGGCGTGGCTTGCGGGCGAGGCCAGCCAGAGTGCGACGGCAAGAGGGGAGAGGTGCAGCGGCATGTGACGCATGGAGATGTGGCGTTCCTTGGCAGATTGTTAATAGTTATTTTATAACATTTCATCACAAGCCGTTCGGTGCTGGCCAGTACTTTGTGGGTTGGCGTATTTGTCTGTAGGAGCGGCCTTGTGTCGCGAAAGGGCTGCAAAGCAGCCCCAACGATCTATGCCATGGCCACGATCCTGGGGCCGCTGCGCGCCCCTTTCGCGACACAAGGCCGCTCCTACAGGGCACACCTGCACAGGCCGTAGATGCCACTAGCCCTCTACACTCGTGTAAGGTGCGCACCTTCCCGAACCTGGAGCACTGGCATGAGCACGGCCCAACACAATGCGCTGCACGGCAAGACCCTCGAGCAGATCCTCACCGAGCTGGTGGCGCACTACCAATGGCAGGGCCTGGCCGAGCGCGTCGATATCCGCTGCTTCAAGAGCAACCCGACCATCAAGTCGAGCCTGACCTTCCTGCGCAAGACGCCCTGGGCGCGGGAGAAGGTCGAGCAGCTGTACGTGAAGCTGCAGCGCAAAGGCTGATGCCGCGCCGCCCCTGGTTGACGCTCGCCGCCGTGCTCGGCTGGGCGGGCCTGGCGATCCAGTTGTACCTGGTGCTGCTGGCGCGCTGGCAGGCGCAGGCCAGCCTGATTGGCGGGCTGGTCAACCTGTTCTGTTTTTTCACCGTGCTGAGCAACACCCTGGCGGCCACGGTATTGAGCCATGCCGCGTTCGGTCGCGAGTCGGCGGCCAGGCGCTGGTTCCTCTCACCTGCGGTCAGTTCGTGCATCGCCGCCAGCATCCTGCTGGTGGGCCTGGCCTACAGCTTGCTGTTGCGCCACCTGTGGCAACCCCAGGGCTGGCAATGGTTGGCGGACGAGCTGCTGCACGACGTGATGCCGGTGCTGTACTTTCTGTATTGGTGGTTCGAGGTGCCGAAGGGGCAACTGCGGCTGTGGCACCTTGCGCTGTGGGCGCTGTATCCGGGGCTGTATTTTGCCTTTGTGCTGTTGCGCGGGCATGAGATCGGGGTCTATCCGTATCCCTTCGTCGATGTGGCGCGGTTGGGGTATGGGCAGGTGATGGTCAATGCCCTGGGGGTGCTGGCGGGGTTTTGGGGGATAGGGCTGGTATTGCTGGGGTTGGATCGCTGGCGCAGGCCTTGATGAAATTGTTGGTGTTATCGCGGGGCAAGCCCGCTCCCACGTATCCATATTGGCGTGGGAGCGGGCTTGCCCCGCGATAATGCAGTACTGGCAACCTCACTCGTCGTCGGCGCTGCCGTCAGCTCG
This sequence comes from Pseudomonas sp. EMN2, assembly GCF_009650555.1. Classification (NCBI taxonomy): domain Bacteria; kingdom Pseudomonadati; phylum Pseudomonadota; class Gammaproteobacteria; order Pseudomonadales; family Pseudomonadaceae; genus Pseudomonas; species Pseudomonas sp. EMN2. The sequence continues at coordinate 6,668 of NZ_VZZR01000096.1, read as the reverse complement.
CCAGTAGGCAGCGGCCTTGAGGGCATCCTCGGGCACGCCTTTGTCCAGCAGCAATGCCTTGGCCTGGCGGGTCAGTGCCTTCTCCAGCGCCACCCAGCCGTACAACCGGCCATCTGGCAGCGCCAGGTGCTTCACCCGCTCCAGCAGGTCTTCGCCTTTCCGGCGCACCCAGATCACCTCGACCTGGGCCTTGCTCGGCAGTGGCTGGCGCTCCTGTTCATCCTCGATCTGGATCACCGCCAGCACCTGGCGCCCTGCCGGCAGTTCTTCCAGGTGTCGCGCAATGGCCGGGATCGCCGTTTCATCGCCGATCAGCAGGTAACTGTCGAAAATATCCGGCACCACCATCGAGGCCCGTGGCCCGGCGATGTCCAGCGTCTGCCCCGGCGCGGCCTGGGCGGCCCAGGTCGACGCCGGACCGTCGCCGTGCAGCACGAAATCGATGTCCAGCTCCAGGTTCGCCAGGTCGATGCGCCGTGGTGTGTATTCGCGCATGGTCGGCCGGGCGCCGCCGTCGCGGCCCAGGTTGCGCGCATCGATGGTCACCTGCTCCTCGGGCGTGCAGGCAAACAGCAGCTTGATGTGGTCGTCCGTGCCGACGCTGGTGAAACCGGCCAGCTCGGCGCCACCGAGGGTGACGCGGCGCATGCGCGGGGTCAGGTCGGTGACCCGCAGCACCACAAGGCGGCGCTGGCGGATTTCGTGGTTGACGCGGTGGATGGTGTCGCTCATGGGGTGTTCTCCGTAACGGCCGGCCCAGAGGCGATGGCCTTGGCGGTGTCGTTGAGCAGGGTGCGTACCCGCTCGATCTCGTCGGGCGTCCAGCGGCCGCTGTGCATGTGCAGGGCGTGGCGCAGGTTGCCGACGGCTTCATGGATTTCGGGGGGGCGGTCATGGCCGCGCAGGGCTCGCTTGCTCACTTCGATGCGCATGCGCACGCCGTCGAGGGCGACCGCTTGCTCGGCCAGGGCGTTGCGACCGGCATCGGTGATGGCGTACAGGCGCTTGCTGCCCTGGATCTGGCCGCTGATCAGCTCGGCTTCTTCGAGGTAGCTGAGGGTCGGGTAGATCACGCCGGGGCTTGGGCTGTAGCTGGCGTCGAACAGGTTCTCGATCTGGCGAATCAGGTCGTAGCCATGGCCAGGCTGCTCGGCCAGCATCGACAGCATCAGCAGTTTCAGGTCGCCCGGTGCGAACACCCGTGGGCCGCGCTCGCCGCGGCCAGGGCGGCGTTCGAAAGGGTCATGGGAGGAATGATCGCGCATGGCGCAGGGGCTCCGTCTGTTTCGATATATCGCAAGATATTACTCAAGATATATCTAAAGACAAGCCCTCAAATGCAGATGATTATCATCTAGTTGCTCGATAGGTCGTTGCGCTGTACCGGTTGCAAGGCCACCTGCGGTGCCTTGCACGCGTTGGGGTTGTTCGGTTCCAGGTACGGCATGAGGATCGGTGCCATGCCCTTGAGCACCTGCACCGGCAGTGCCGAGGTGAAGGTGAAGGCTTCGGCCGTGCGCCCCGGCACGAAGGCGGTGAGGGTGCCGAAGTGGTTGTCGCCGAGGAAGAACACGAAGGTGGCGGTGCGGTTCAGCGAGCGCGAGCCGATCAGCCGGCCACCTGCGCCAAAGCTTTCGATGCGGTTGTCGCCGGTGCCGGTCTTGCCACCCATCACCAGCGGCGTGCCGTCGTGCAGCTTGAAGCTGCCCGAGATGCGCCGTGCGGTACCGGCGTCCACCACCTGCGACATCGCGCCCTTGAGCGCCCGGGCCACCTCGACCGGGAGGATCCGCTGGCCGCGGTCGGGGTCGCTGAGCAGCTGGGTTTCGTAAGGCGTGCCCTGGGCGAAGTGCAGGGTGTCGATACGCAGGGTCGGCAGGCGCACGCCGTCGTTCTGGATGATGCCGACCAGCTCGGAGAGCGCGGCCGGGCGGTCGCCGGAGCTGCCGATGGCGGTGGCCAGGGACGGCACCAGGTGGTCGAACGGGTAACCCACACGCTTCCAGCGCTGGTGGATATCGGTGAACGCCTCGATCTCGACCATGGTGCGGATGCGGCTGTCGCGGGCGCCCTGGTGGCGGCTCTTGAACAGCCAGCTGTACACCTCCTGGCGCTCGAAACGGCTGGCGTTGAGGGTGTCCTTGAGCGATGCGCCGGGGTTCTTCAGCAGGTAGCCGAGCATCCACAGGTCCAGCGGGTGAACCTTGGCGATATAGCCCTGGTCGGGCAGGTCGTACTTGCCCGGCCCATAGGCTTCGTACATTTCCACCAGGCGGCTGTCGGTGAGCTTGGCCATGGCGATCTTGTCGTCCTTGCTGTGGGCCCTGACAAACGCGTTGAAGGTTTCCTGGCCGGATTCGGGGAACAGGTAGCGGTGCACCGCCGCCAGGCGCTGCGGGGTGACGCGCATGCTGTCGAGGAAGGTATCCAGGCGCTGCTGCGAGGTCTTGCGCTGGTACTTCTTCCAGAACCGCATCATGTAGTTGCTGCCTTCGCGGTCGGCGAAGCGCGCCAGGTATTCCTGGCGCCGTGGGTCATTGTCGTCCCTGAGCAGCGGTTCGCGGTTGTACGGCTGCTGGTAGGTGACGTAGCGCACCAGGTCGCGCATCAGGCGAATGAACGGCAGGTTGATCGATTCGCGCAGGGCATCCTTGAGCGTCGGGTTGCGGTTGTTGTCTTCCTTGCGGAAGTTGTTGAACACGTGCATGCCGCCGCCGGTGAAGAACGCCTCGCCGGTATTGGCCGAGTACTTGCGCTCAAGGGCCGCGTCGAGCATGGCATCGAGGCTCTGGTTCTTCTGGTTCTGCATCAGCCATTCCAGCGACCACTGGCTGATGCGGTCGAGTTCGGCCACCGGCACCTTCTTCAGCTCGGCGGGCGGCTTGCCGGCGTACTTGTCGTGCAGCTCGGCGATGATTTCCAGGTAGGTGGTCAGCACGCGCAGCTTGGCGGTGGAGCCCAGCTCCAGCTTGCTGCCCTCGTTGATGTCGAAGGGCTGGTTGGTGCTGTCGGTCTGCACCCGCACCCGCGAGCCGTCGCCGGTGCGCTCGAACAGGGTGAAGCTGTAGCTGACCTGGTCGGTGGTCTTGCTGGTGAGCAGGCGTTCGCCGATCAGGCCCATTTGCGCGGCGAACGCCGGGTCGGCGAGGTTCTTCAGGTACTGGCTGACCTGCACGTTCAGGTCGGCCTGCAGGGTGCTGGTGGCCGACAGGTCGAGGCGGTCGAGGTCGTACAGCGGGCGGTTGAGCATGGCTGCCAGGCGGTTGCGGGCCAGGCTGATGCCCTTGTTGGTGATGATCGGCACGATGGTCGGCTGGGCCACCCAGTCGCGGTACACCGCCTTGCTGGCCAGGGCCGCGTCGGCCAGCGGGCGCTCGACGATGCCGTTGGCGGCGAGCACGCGGATGTGCGCGTCGGTGAGCTCGGCCAGCTCGATGCGGCCTTTGGACAGGTAATGCGAGGGCCGGCGCTGGGCAATCATCAGCGACAGCACCTGGCGCAGGGCCAGGCCGCGCTCGGCCAGGCTTTTCTCGTCGCTGGCGGTGGAAGTGAGTGCCTGGTTGACCTGGTCGAAATCGGCGCCGTACCAGACCCGCAGGCCCTCGGCCATGCCATGCACTTCACCGTGCCCGGGCACCGCCGACAACGGCACGCTGTTGAGGTAGTCACGCACGATGCGTTCGCGCGCCTCGGTGGTGTCCGGCCCGCCCTGGTAGGCGCGTACGCTGGCCGAAATCATCTGGCGGATCTTCTCGGCGCCGGACACGGTCAGGCCGTCCGGCGAATGCCGGTATTTTTCCAGCTGCGTGGCCAGGGTGCTGCCGCCGGCAGATTGGCCGGGCAGCGCCAGGTACTTGGCCACCTGGCTGTAGGCGGCCTTGGCGAAGCGCGGCCAGTCCACCGCCGGGTTGCTTTTCGGGTCTGCTGGGTCCAGCAGTTCGCGGTTTTCGATGAACAGCAGGCTGTTGACCATCACCGGCGGGATCGCCGCGAAGTTCGGGTACAGGTGCTGCGGGTAGTTGTACTGGTAGAGGGTGTCGCCGCGGCAGTCGGTGATCGACAGGCCGGCCTGGATCTTCTCGACGTAGGGCACGAACAGGCCATGCTCGGCATAGCTCATCAGCGCCGGGGAGAAACGCACCTGCTGGTTGATCAGGTAGTCGCGCTTGAGCAGGCGCGGCAGGAATTCGCCCAGGGCGCTGTAGCCCAGGCGTTTGTCGAAGGGGCCGTCACCGGGGTAGACGATGGCGTCGCTGGGGCCGGGGTCGAGCTGGTAGGTGAGGGTGCTGGCCAGTTTGCTGAATTCGCGCGATTGCAGGCGCGAGGTCTGGATCTCCTGCCAGGCGGCATAGCCCACCGCAACCATTGCGACGATCAGGATCAGCAGGATCAACCGCCACCACAGATGGCGCTGGCGCGCAGGTTTTGGCGGTGGAGTTTCAGCCTGGGGTGCTTTGGGTGCTTCCGTACTGCTTGGTTCCGATTGCCACAGTGCGCCCATAGTCTTGAGTCCGGCCAGGTATTTTCGCGTTGCTTGTCTGAAGCTTAGACGTTGGTCGGCTTTGGTGAAAAATTTGTAGGAGGCTTCGAAGATGGCTGTATGAACATGCGCCTTTGGTGCGACTTCCATTCTTCGGCAATGTTGCTAAGGTAGCTGCCCCATTCCTGTGCATGGGCACTGAAGGGCGGTGATGCCCCTCCGTGAAAGGCATTCTGGCCGAGAATTCTCGCCAAATTTCCTGCTTTATATAGTGAAAAGCCCTACATCTGGCTTCCTATACTGCTCGGCCCCTTCGCCCTGCCCGCAACCCGCGTGGCAGACAGGCCGGCCCACAAGGCCGCCTGGCAAGACGACGTTGCGCCTATCGGCGCGGCCGGTGCTGCACGAAGGTCAAATCCAATAACAAAATGAGGTTGTATTGCTATGCCAGTCGGCAACCATCCTGCCCACGGTGAGTTCGCCCAGGGCGGCCCGCTCAAGCGCGAACTGGGCGAACGGCACATCCGTCTGATGGCCCTCGGCGCCTGTATCGGCGTCGGCCTGTTCCTCGGTTCGGCCAAGGCCATCGAAATGGCCGGCCCCGCCATCATGCTGTCCTACATCATCGGTGGCCTGGCCATCCTGGTGATCATGCGCGCCCTCGGCGAAATGGCCGTGCACAACCCGGTCGCAGGCTCCTTCAGCCGCTACGCCCAAGACTACCTCGGCCCGCTGGCGGGCTTCTTGACCGGCTGGAACTACTGGTTCCTGTGGCTGGTGACCTGCGTTGCCGAAATCACCGCGGTGGCCATCTACATGGGCATCTGGTTCCCCGATGTGCCGCGCTGGATCTGGGCGCTGATGGCCCTGGGCAGCATGGGCGCGATCAACCTGATCGCGGTCAAGGCGTTCGGCGAGTTCGAGTTCTGGTTCGCCCTGATCAAGATCGTCACCATCATTGCCATGGTGCTCGGCGGCATCGGCGTGATCGCGTTCGGCTTCGGCAATGACGGCGTGGCCATGGGCATCTCCAACCTGTGGAGCAACGGCGGCTTCATGCCCAACGGCGTGACCGGCGTGCTGATGTCGCTGCAGATGGTGATGTTCGCCTACCTGGGCGTGGAAATGATCGGCCTGACCGCCGGCGAAGCCCGCAACCCGCAGAAGACCATCCCCCAGGCCATCGGTTCGGTGTTCTGGCGCATCCTGCTGTTCTACGTGGGCGCGCTGTTCGTGATCCTGTCGATCTACCCGTGGAACGAAATCGGCAGCCAGGGCAGCCCGTTCGTGATGACCTTCGAGCGCCTCGGCATCAAGACTGCCGCCGGCATCATCAACTTCGTGGTGATCACCGCCGCGCTGTCGTCGTGCAACGGCGGCATCTTCAGCACCGGGCGCATGCTCTACAGCCTGGCGCAGAACGGCCAGGCCCCGGCCACCTTCGCCCGCACCTCGAAGAGCGGTGTGCCGCGCAATGCGCTGCTGCTGTCGATCGGCGCGCTGCTGCTGGGCGTGCTGGCCAACTACCTGGTGCCGGAGAAGGTGTTCGTCTGGGTGACTTCGATCGCCACCTTCGGCGCGATCTGGACCTGGGTGATGATCCTGCTGGCGCAGCTCAAGTTCCGTGCCGGGCTGTCCACTGCCGAGCGTAACGCGCTCAAGTACCGCATGTGGCTGTGGCCGCTGAGCTCGTACCTGGCGCTGGCGTTCCTGGTGCTGGTGGTGGGGCTGATGGCGTACTTCGAGGAGACCCGCGTGGCGCTGTACATCGGCCCGGCGTTCCTGGTGCTGCTGACGGCGCTGTACTACAGCTTCCGCCTGGCGCCGAAAGAGGCGCAAGGCGTGGCGAGTAACGCCGCCTGATCAACGAAGCCCCGGCCAGTGCCGGGGCTTTGTTTTTGTGTCTGTTGCGAGGGCCCTATCGCGGGGCAAGCCCGCTCCCACGATGTCGGCGTCGTGGGAGCGGGCTTGCCCCGCGATGAGGCCATTGGATCAACCGGAACGATTCAACCCCAGCTCCATGTCATCGATCAGCGCCTTGGCCATGGCGCTGAGGATGCGCGCCGAACTGCCGGCCAGCATGTCGTTTTCCATTTCGGCTTCGCAGGTAAGGTGGCGGATGCAGCCGAGCAGTACCGACAGTTCGTCGAAGGCGTGCTGGAAGGGGATGCCTGGCTGGATGCGGAAC